>JANXWQ010000114.1 GCA_025351065.1 Chthoniobacter sp.
GCGCGAAAACTGCGCGCTCATCTACGAACGCCACGCCTTCTTTCTCTGCTCCACCGCCTTTCTCGCGCCGCGCCGCCGCATCCCGCTCGTCGTCGAGGTGAATGAACTCGCGGGCGACGAGCGCGTGCGCGCCGACCCGTGGCTGCTCCCGCTCGCCCGCTTCGCCGACCGGCTTACGTTCCAGCGCGCCAGCCTCATCGTCACCGTTTCCCCGCACCTCCAGCGCCGCATTGCCGCGCTCGGCATCGCGCCGGAAAAAATCCTCGTCCTCCCTAACGCCGTCAGCACCGAATCGCTCGACACACCCGCCGACGGCGCACCCATCCGCGCCCGCCACGACTGCGCGGATGCTATCGTCATCGGCTTCGTCGGCTGGTTCGTCGCGTGGCACCGGCTGGACAATCTCCTCGCGCAATTCGCCGCCCTCGCCGCGGATCATCCGCAACTCCGGCTCATGCTCGTCGGCGACGGCACGCTGCGCGAAACGCTCGCCGCCCAAGCCGCCGCGCTCCACATCAGCGAGCGCGTGATTTTCACCGGCTCCGTCCCGCACGCCGCGATCCCCGCGCACCTCGCCGCCATGGACATCTGCGTCGTCCCGCACAGCAACGAGTACCGCTCGCCCATCAAACTTTTCGAGTCGATGGCCCGCGCCCGCGCCACCATCGCCCCGCGCACCGAACCCATCGCGCAGGTCATTGCCGACGGCGTGAACGGACTCCTCTTCGACCCGCAAGACCCAGCCTCCCTCCGCGCCGCGCTCCAGCGCCTCATCGCCGATGCCCCGCTCCGCCAGCGCCTCGGTGCCGCCGCGCGCGAAACCATCCGCGCGCACCACACCTGGGATCGCAACGCCGAAGCCGTCCTCCGCATCTTTCCTTCCCCTCCCCGCACGGCGCGTGAATGATTCGCCGCACACCGCCATGCCTGCCGCCCTGCATTTTGACTCCATCGAAGACGTAATCAAAGACATCCGCGCCGGGCGCATGGTGGTGGTCACGGACGATGAGGACCGCGAAAACGAGGGCGACCTCGTGATGGCGGCGGAGAAAATCACGCCCGCGGCGGTGAATTTCATGGCCATGCACGGGCGCGGGCTCATCTGCGCGCCGATCACCGAGGAGCGCGCCGAGCAGCTCGGCTTGCAGCGCATGGTGCTGGAAAACCGCGAGAGCTTTCGCACGGATTTCACCGTCTCCATCGACGCCGCGAAAGGCGTGACCACCGGCATCAGCGCCCACGACCGCGCGCGCACGATCCAGCTTCTCGTCGATCCGAAAACCAAGCCGCTCGACCTCGTGCAACCCGGCCACGTTTTCCCGCTGCGCGCAAAAAGCGGCGGCGTACTGCGGCGCGCGGGGCACACCGAGGCGAGCGTGGATCTCGCGCGGCTCGCCGGGCTCGCACCGGCGGGCGTGCTGTGCGAAATCCTCAACGCCGACGGCACCATGGCGCGGCTCGCGGAGCTGTTGAAGTTTCGCAAAAAGCATAAGCTGCGGCTGTGCTCGATCCGTGACCTGATCGCCTACCGGCGCAGCGAGGAGAAGCTGGTCGAGCGCGAGCAGGTCATCAAAATGCCGACGGCGTTTGGCGAGTTCGACCTGCACATGTATCGCTCGGTGGTCGATGGCGCGCATCATCTCGCGCTGGTGAAAGGCGAGATTTCGCCGCGCAAAAACACCCTCGTCCGCGTGCATAGCGAGTGCCTGACCGGCGATGTTTTTGGCTCCATGCGCTGCGACTGCGGCAGCCAGCTCCACACCGCGCTGCGCCAGATCGAAGCGGCTGGAAACGGCGTGCTGCTCTACATGCGGCAGGAGGGCCGCGGCATCGGGCTGCCCGCGAAAATCCACGCCTACAAACTTCAGGAGCAAGGGCTCGATACCGTGGAGGCCAATGAAAAGCTCGGCTTCCCCGCCGAACTGCGCGACTACGGCCTCGGCGCGCAGATTCTTTTCGACCTCGGCGTGCGGAAGATGCGCTTCCTCACGAACAACCCGAAGAAGGTCATCGGGCTGGAAGGCTACGGGCTGAAGATCGTCGAGGTCGTGCCGATCAAATCGCCCTCGAACCCGCATAACGCCAGGTATCTCGAGACGAAGAAGGTGAAGATGGGGCATCTCCTGTGACGCGCGCCGGTAGCTGTAGGGGAAAGCTGACAGCTTCCCCTACAGCTACGCGTGCGCCCGGATTGACAGCCCGGACTCGGCTGGTAGTTTCCGCGCCCCTTATGAAACGCGTCATCGCCACCACCGAAGCTCCCGCCGCCGTCGGCCCATATTCGCAAGCCATCGCCGTCGGCGATCTCCTGTTCTGCGCCGGGCAAATTCCGCTCGATCCGGCGACCGGCGATTTCGTCGGCACCGACGTGACCGAGCAGGCCGAGCGCGTGTGCCAGAACATCGCGGGCGTGCTCAAAGAGAACGGAATGACCTTCGCGAACGTCGTCAAGACGACCGTCTTTCTCACCGACCTCGCGCAGTTCGCGGCGATGAATGCGGTCTATGCGAAGTATTTCACGGAGCCGTTTCCCGCGCGCTCGACGATCCAGGTGGCGGG
>JANXWQ010000115.1 GCA_025351065.1 Chthoniobacter sp.
TACCACCGCAATCTCGCCACGATGTCCGAGTGGCAGATGAAGCTCGAACTCGACGGCACGCAGCGGCTCATCCAGAGCATCACCGGGCGCTCCACGTCGCTCTTCCGCCCGCCCTACAACGCCGACTCGAATCCCGCCGACCTTTCCGAACTCGCCCCGCTCGAACTCGCGGAAAAGATGGGCTACACCATCGTGCTGGAAAAAATCGACCCGCAGGATTGGTCGCGGCCAGGGGCCGGGGAGATCGTCCAGCGCGTGAAGGATCTGCGCGACGAGGGGAATATCATCCTGCTGCACGACGCCGGCGGCGACCGCTCGCAGACCGTCGAGGCGCTGCCGCAGATCATCGACTACCTGCAGGCCCGCGGCGACCGCATCGTGTCCCTCAGCGAATTGCTGAGCATCCCGCGCGACGAGCTGATGCCGCCCGTGGATGACGGGAAAGAACCCGTCGAGCGGTTTGTCGCGGGTGCCGGCTTTCGCGCGTGGCATGCGGTCATCGAGTTTTTCTGGGCGTTCATGATCGTGTCCACGGGGCTCGTGCTCACGCGCACGCTCATCGTCGCGTGGCTCGCGCACCGGCATCACCGCGAGGCGCGGAAGGCGGAAGGCGGAAGGCGGAAGGCGGAAAATTTCGCGCCGCCGGTGAGCGTCATCATTGCGGCGTACAATGAGGGCAAGGTGATCGCGCAGACTTTGCGCTCGGTGGTGCAGACGGACTACGCGGGCGAGTTTGAAATCGTGGTCGTGGATGACGGCTCGAAGGACAACACCGCGGAGGAAGTGGAGCGCGTGGCCGTCGCCGAGCCGCGCGTGCGCCTGATCCGGCAGGCCAATGCGGGCAAGGCCGGCGCGTTGCGCCGCGCCGTGGCGCAGGCCCGGCATGGCATCGTGGTCTTTCTCGACGCCGACACGCAGTTCGAGCGCGGCACGCTGCGCGCCATCGTGCAGCCGCTCGCCAATCCGCTCACCGGCGCGGTCAGCGGCAATGCGCGCGTGGGCAATCTGCGCACCTTCATCGCGCAGTGCCAGAGCCTCGAATACATCTGCGGCTTTAATCTCGACCGCCGCGCCTACACCGCGAGCAACTGCATCACCGTCGTCCCCGGCGCGGTCAGCGCGCTGCGCAAGAGCGCCATCGCCGCAGCGGGCGGCTTTTCCAATGACACGCTCGCAGAGGACACCGACCTCACGCTCACGCTCCACCGCCTCGGCTACCATATCGACTACGCGCCGGAGGCCGTCGCCCACACCGAGGCGCCCGAGACGCTCGCCACGCTCGCGCGGCAGCGTTTCCGCTGGGCTTTTGGCACGATGCAATGCCTGTGGAAACACCGCGACCTCATGTTCAATCCGCGCTTCGGCGCGCTCGCCTGGTTCAGTCTCCCGAACATCTGGTTCATGCAGATCGGCCTCGTCGCCGTGACTCCGCTGGTCGATGCCATCCTGCTCTACTCCTTGATCCTAGGCCACGCGGCGGGCATCTGGTATTGGTTTGCCGCCGTGCTCGGACTCGATCTTTTCCTCGCCATGCTCGCCTGCTGGATGGAACGCGAACCGCTGCACCGCGCCTTCCTCATTCTGCCCATGCGCTTTGTCTATCGTCCGCTGCTCGCATGGGTCATTTGGAAATCCATCTTCCACGCGCTGCGCGGCGCGTTTGTCACCTGGGGAAAACTGGAGCGCACCGCGAGCGTGCCGGCTCCGCTGGCGGGGAAATGACGAATGAAGAATGACGAACACCGAAAGGGCATGCGCCCAAGTCGGAAAGCCGTGGCCTTGGCCGGCTGCGCAGTTCTATTCCTCTCGTGCAAAAAGGCGGACACCACGGCCAACTCGGATCGTCATCCGTCATCCGTCATTCGTCATTTAGCCCTGCCCGAGCGCGGAGCCTACACCGGCGCGTACATCGACTGGGGCGAAAAGGAGGACAGCGTCGGGCTCGAAGCCATCGAGAGCTTTGACAAAATGGTCGGGAAGCATCAGGCCATCGTCGCGAGTTCGAGCTACTGGGGGGAGCAGACTTTCCCCGAGGGCAATGTCCGTGTCATCGCCGCGCATGGCTCCGTGCCGCTGATTTTCTGGTCGCCGTGGGACAAGCCGTACGAGGAAGGGCGCGGGCCGGACAAGTATTCGATCACCAGCATCATCGACGGCGCGCACGACGCCTACATCGACATGTGGGCCGACAAGGCGCGCGAGTTTGGCCAGCCGATGATCGTGTCCTTTGCCAATGAAATGAACGGCTCGTGGTTTCCGTGGAGCGGCCTGCACTACGGCGGCGACAAAATGGTCGAGGGCACCGCGCCGCCGAACGAGCGCTACGTCGGGCCGGAGACCTTCAAGGCAGCCTACCGCCACGTCGTCGATCGTGTCCGTGCG
>JANXWQ010000124.1 GCA_025351065.1 Chthoniobacter sp.
CTTTGCTCGAAATTCACGCGGCGGAAATGGAAATCCTGCGGCTGACCGGCCAGCCGCGGCTGGCAATCATCAACCGCACGAGCGCCGACGATCATGTGCAGGATTGGAAGCGAAAGCTCGGGCTGCACTTCAATGCGGTGCGCGAATTCAACGCGCACCACGCCACCTTCGCCGACCGGCTGGAGCTGCTCGAAACGCTCGCCGGCATCGAGCAAAGCTGGAAGCCGAAGCTCACGCGGGCCGTCGCGATTTTCCGCGAGGAGTGGGAGAGGCGGCTCGGCGAGTGCGCGGAGATCATCGTCGAGCTGCTGGCGGACGCGCTGACGCATCGCGAAGTCGCGGGGGCGGATGCGGCCTCAGCAACGCGCCGCGCGGCGGTGGGCCAGGAGCTGAAGGCGGGCTTTGTCAAAGCCGTCAGCGCTCGCGAATTGCGCGCACATCAAGCCATCATCAAGCTCTTCGGCCACAGCCGCGTACGCGCCGAGGCGGCGGGCGAGCGGCTGTTCGACACGGATTTGTTCAGCGACGACACCTGGCGCGCGTTCGGGCTCGATGAGCGGCAGCTCGCGGTGTTGAGCACTTTCGTTTTTTCCGCCGTCGGCGCGAAGACCGGCGCGGTCGTCGACGTCTCGCTGGGCGGCGCATCGATTTTGCTGGGCACCGTCATCGGCGGTGCGGTGGGTGGCGTGGCCGGCTACGCCAGCGCGTTTTTCGTCGGCAAGCGCCGGCCCGAACTGGAAGTCGCCGTGCCCGGCGAGTCCCGCTGGCTGCCCAAAAAATTCCGCCTCGGCGGCAGCGCGCTTTCCGTTGGCCCTTACGGCGCGATCAATTTCCCCTGGATCCTCCTCGACCGCGCACTCGGCACCTTCGCCTACGTCATCAACCGCGCCCATGCCCGCCGCGATGACGCCGTGATCCACAGCGCCCGCATGCAGGTCCAAATGGAAGCCGCCGGCCTGACCACCGCCCGCTGGCCCGACGCGGAACGCAAAAAGTGCGAGCCGTTTTTCACCCTCCTCCGCCGCGGCAAAATGCGCCCCGAGCAGCGCGAAACGCTGCGCGACATCATCCGCGGACGGCTCGCCGAAGTCAGCGCGGCCAAGCTGCCGGCGGACGCCGACTGAACCCGTCGCATGGATCACGCCACTCTCGGCCGGCGCTTTCTCCTGCTGCTCCTCACGGCCTTCGTCGCGCTCACGGCGCTCGGCCTGCACGGCTCGTCCGTGGTCATGTGGTCGGTCATTTTGCATGAGGAGGAAACGGCGCACGCGCTCCTGCTCGGCCAGCCGCAGCCGGTGCGCAGCGACGAGTGGCTGGTCTGGACGCCCTCCGCCCTCGCCCAGGCGCAGCACGAGCCGCCGTGGCCGGTGGAAAATCCCGCGCTCGGGGCGGGGCACAGTCCGCAGCTCATGAGCCTGCCGGTGCGGCATCTCACCACGCTGTTTCGCCCGCAGCTCTGGGGCTTTTTTCTTTTCGATTTCGGCCACGGTTTCGCGTGGTCCTGGAATGTGAAAATCTGCGGGCTGCTGGCGGCGATGTTCGTGCTCATCCGGCGGCTCGCGGGCGGGGATTTTTGGTGCGGGCTGCTCGGCAGCGCGTGGGTGTTTTTGTCCGGCTACGTGCAGTGGTGGTTCGCGTGTCCGCCGATGCTGCCGGAGATGCTGGCGAGCTGGGCGCTCGGCCTTTGGTTCGTCATGGTGATCGTGGAAACAGCCCGGCCCCGCGTCGCGCTCGCGGCCACGGCGGGGCTGGTTTTTGCGACGGTGAATTTCGCGCTCTGCATGTATCCGCCCTTTCAAATCCCGCTCGCCTGGCTCGGGCTCGCGGTGCTCGGCGGCTGGCTCTGGCAGCGCCGGGCCCATGGCGGGGAAAAGCGGCCTCGGCGGCCCGCGGCGGCCTGGCTCGGGCTCGCAGCGGCGGGGGTCGCGGCGGTGCTCGTGCCGTGCTTCGTCGAGCTGCTGCCCACGCTGCGGATGGTCGCGGCGACGAGCTATCCCGGCGCGCGCCGCGCGACCGGCGGCGCACTCGGCGCGGCGAATCTTTTCCTCGGCCTCGCCGGGCCGCTGCTCACGGCGCGCGCGTTTCCCGAGGCGCGCGCGAATGTGTGCAGCGCCGCCGGTTTCTATCCCATCTGGCTCGCCGCCGCGTGCTGGCTCGCGCTCGCCGCACGCCGCCGCGCCGCCGCGCTGCCGTGGCGCCGCCTCGTGCCGCTGCTCGCCATGGTGCTCGGGCTCGCGCTCTTCGCGAGCTGCCCGCTGCCAGCCGGCCTCGGGCGCTGGACGCTGCTGAGTTTCACCACGGAAGAGCGCTGCCTCCTGCCCATCGGCCTCGGCGGCATTTTGCTCAGCGTGCTGACCCTGCGCGAAATGCGCGGCGCGGACGGGCCGGTGCGCGTCATGGCCTTTGTCATCGCGCTCAGCTTCGCCTTCGCCGCGCTGCTCAGCGCCGCCGGCCAGTCCCGTTTTTTTCCAAACGTGGCGCATCCTCGCCGCCGCCGCGCTGTGCGCCGGGCTGTTCGGCCTCTACCTCTGGCCGCTGCCGCGCGCCTTTGCCTTCGCGCTCCTCGCCGCGTTGGCCCCGTCCGCACTGCTCGTGAACCCGCTCACCGCCGGCCTCGCGCCGCTCACGGAATCAAGCGCCCGCCAGGCCATCGCCGACCTCCGCCGCGCCGACCCCGACGCCCGCTGGCTGGCCTACGAAGGCTCAAATTTTTCCGCCTTTCTCGCCGCTGCCGGCGCGAACGTCCTCAGCGGCTCGAAGACCGTGCCCGACCTCGACTTTTTCCGCCAGCTCGACCCCGATGGCCGCGCGCTCGACATCTACAACCGCTACGCGCTCGCCGTCTTTCACCTCCCTGCCGCGCGTGACGAAGTCCGTTTCGAGCAGATCAATTTCTGCGGGCACCGCGTCTTCCTGCACCCCACGCATCCCGTGCTCCGTGCGGCCGGCGTGCGCTACTTCGTCTTCCCCCGTGCGCTGGAAAACCCATCCGCCGACGGCCTGCAACTGCGCCGCGCCCTGCCCGAACGGCGCATCTGGATTTACCAGCTCGCGGAGCCGTGAAGCCCGCCTGGCGACTCAGCACTTCTCAACCAGAGCCTTTCATGCACTTTTGTCGTGCGCGGCAATGGAGGGCCGAAGGCCCGGAAACATACCAGCCCAGGGCAACGCCCTGGGAGAGCTATCCAATCACGAGCCAGCCCTCAAAGGGCGGAACATCGAATGTGCCGCCCTTTCTGGGCTGGGGAGATGTTTGTCATCCTACCCAGGGCGTTGCCTGGGCTGGCATGTTGGCGCACCGTTGGTGCTCATTCCCGCTCCACGCCAAGGTGCATGACAGGCGCTACGCCTTGGCGGCGATCATGCCGGTTTGGCGGGCGTAGTTGAAGAGGCCGCCGGCGTCGATGACGGGGCGGACTTCGCCGAGCGGGTTGAGCGAGTAAGTCACACCGCCGACGGTTAAGGTGTCGTTATCCAAGTCGAGGGTGGCGAGGTCGCCGGTCTGGACTTTGTCGCAAAGGCGCTCTTTGGCATCGAAGGGGTAGAGCTCGCCGGTGGCGACGCAGTTGCGGAAAAAGATGCGGGCGAAGCTTTCGGCGACGACGACCTGGACGCCCGCGGCCCCCATCGCGATAGGGGCGTGCTCGCGGGAGCTGCCGCAGCCGAAGTTGCGGCCGGCGATGACGATCTGGTACTGGGTCTTTAACTCCCCCGGCTGGATGAATTTCACGGGATACTGGACATCGGGCAGACCGATGAGGGCATAGCTGCCGAGCTTCTCGTATTCCTCGGCGATGGTCGGCACGAGAGTAAGATACTGCGCGGGGATGATCTGGTCGGTGTCGATGTTATCTTTGCAGACAAAGACAGGGCTGGTGATGATGTTGGGCATAAGTTGGGAGTTGGGAAGTTGGATCACGAGTTGGAAAGATTGCGAAATGCTTCTTCTATCCAGGGTCGAAACTCATCTGGGCATAGATACTTCCGCGGGCTATTACTTTTATGTTCACGCATTGGCAATCCAAGGTCCGACTTTACATGCGCAATATGGCATGTCTTCACTGTGCGCTGATGACGCCTTTTCACGAAGGCTTGGATCTCAAAATAAGTGGGCATAGCGCGTCGTTCTTTGCCTAACTCCTAGTATCTGAATTTGGGTTTCGGGCCGGGTGCGGGTGAGTTGTCGGGCAGGGGCATGGGGACGTCGTTCACGTCGAAGAGCGGGCCGCCGGGGGTGGGGCGGATGGTGTTTTGCTTCGGTCGCCCGGAGAAGAACTGCGGGTTGCGCGCGTTGTTGCCGGCGAGCTTGGGGGAGGGCGCGGCGGGTGGCGCGGGCGGGGCGAGCTTGAGGTCGTCGCTGGAGACGTAGCCGCCGAGGCCGGTGTCGGTCATCACATGGCAGAAGCCCCAGGTGCTTTCGAGCATGGTGACGATGGTGCCCTGCACGAGCGTGGTGTCGGGGCCGAAGCTTTGCGCGGGGCCGTATTTGTAAAAGGCAGTCTTGGGCGCGGTGACGATGTAGCGGGTGCCGGCTTTCACCTGCTTCGTGGCGCACGCACCGAGGGCCAGCGCCGTGAGGAGCGGGAGCAGGGTGAGCGCGCGGGGATGGGGCATGATGAACTATCGGCCAAGGAGCCGGGGATGCGACAGGGTTCCTGGCCCGCGTGTTCAACTGACGTATTCCCGTGGGTCGGTGATGCGCCCAGTGAGGGCGCTGGCGGCGACGGTGTAGGGGCTGGCGAGAAAGACCTGACTTTCCTTGCTGCCCATGCGGCCGGGGAAGTTGCGGTTGGTGGCGCTGATGCACTTGAGGGCGGTGTTCATGCGGCCAAAGGTATCGACGGGACCGCCGAGGCACGCGGCGCAGGAGGCGTTTTCGGTCATGCGGACGCCGGCGCTTTCGAGGATGGACCACACGCTCACGCCGTCCCAAAGGGTGTCTTTTAGCTCCTGCACAACCTTCGTCGTGGCGGGCACGCCGAAGGTGTCGATCTTCACGGTCTTGCCTTTGACGACGTGGGCGAAGGCGAGGAAGTCGCTCGTTTTCCCGCCGGTGCAGGAGCCGATGTAGGCGCGGTCGAGGGTCACGTCCATTTCCTTGGCGAGCTTGCGCTGGCCGGGGTCGGGGTGGCAGGCGACGGTGGGCTCGAGTTCGGAGAGGTTGAAAACTTTGTCGTAGATGAAGCGCTGGTCCTTCTCCAGCTCGACGGGCTCGAACTCGCTCTTCGTGCCGTTTTCCGCCACGCGCTCGCGGACATACGCGCCGGTCGTTTCGTCGTAAGGAAAGATGGCGTTTTTGCCGCCAGCTTCAATGGCCATGTTGGCGATGGTCATGCGGTCGTCCATGTTCATCGCGTTCACGCCGGGGCCTTCCCACTGCATCGCGCGGTAGGTCGCGCCGTCAAAGCCGATGTCGCCGATGACATGGAGGATCACGTCTTTCGCCATGACGCCGGGCTGCATTTCGCCTTCGAGAAAAAAGCGCATGGACTCGGGCACTTTGATGAGCAGTTTGCCAGTGCCGAGGATGAAGCCCGCGTCGGTGTTGCCGATGCCAGTGGCGAACTGGTTGAACGCGCCGGCCATGCAGGTGTGCGAGTCGGTGCCGAACAGGATTTCGCCGGGCCGGGTGTGGCCTTTCCACGGGAGCGTGGTGTGGCAGACGCCGGTGTAGTTTTTGCCGTACTGCTGCTTGAGCTGGCCGCGCGTGGGGTCGAAGTGCCAGTGCCCGTTCGGGTCGTCGATCACGTCGTAAAAATAGGGCAGGCCCTGCTCGCGGGCGAAGTCGCGGAGGATGTCCACGTTGCGATTGGACATGGAGTCGGCGGTGAAAATGTAGTGGTCGGGGATGATGACGAGCTTCTTCGGATCCCACACCTTTGCATCCTGGCCGAACTCACGTTTGAAGACGCCGATGGTGCCGGGGCCGCACACGTCGTGGGTCATCAGGAGGTCCACATTCACCCACACATTGTCACCCGCGGCGACGTGCGCTTTGCCGCTGGCGCGGGCGAGGATTTTTTCGGTCAGAGTCATAAGGGCGGGGAGTATCCGCACGGGCTGCGGGGGAGGCAAATGGAATGTCGGCGGGCGACTGGGGCGGCGGCTTTCGGCGGACGGGTGACAGCCCGGGCGGTTTGTTTTTTAACGCAAAGCCGCGCTAAATCGTGCCGAGGAACTCGAGCAACTGCCGGCGCTGCTGCTCGCGCAGGCGGAGGTAGCGGTCACGCGGGTTCGCGGCCTCGCCGTCGTGCGCGCGGATGGCGGCGTCGATGGTGGGCGCGCGGCCGTCGTGCAGGTACGGGGCGCTGGCGCGCAGGCCCCAGAGCGGCGCGGTGCGAAACTCGCGCGGGCCGGCGTCGGCCTGGGCGATGCCGTCGCCGAGCGCGCCCATGTCGTGCAGCAGGAGGTCGGAGAAAAGCGGCACGGTCTGGAGATTGAGCGCGGGGTTGTCGCTGCGTCCGGTTGTGAGCACGGGCGTGTGGCAGCCGTCGCAGCCGATCTGGCGGAAAAAGCCCGCGCCGGAAATCGCTGCGGGCGTCGCGGGCTTTTGCGGCGGTGCTCCGAGCAGGCGCATGAAGTCCGCCGCCGTGTCGGTGTCGCCGCGGCCCGTGGCCGGATCGGTCTGATCCTCCGGGTCGGAGATTTTGTCCCACTTCGCCAGCTTCGCCGCATCGCCGTTCGGCGCATTTTCCGTCGGGAAAAAGCGGTTCGTGATGCCCATCTCGTTGCGGTAAGCGTCGCCCGCAAAGGCGAGCAGCGTGGCCTGCTGCGCCTTCCAGCCAAAGCGCCCGACGCGCGCCTCGCCGGTCGGCACATCCGTCACCAGCGCGGCGTGGCCGGCGATGCCGTCGTGCGCCGCGCGCGCCGCGCCGCGCCTGATGGTTTCATCCGGGATGGCCTCGATCAGCCCGAGCCCGAAGAGCGGCGTGGACTGCCTCCGCGTCCGCACGTTGGCCTCCGGCGGCACGACCTCGAGCGCATCTGGATTGATCGCCTTGTTCTGGAGCAGCGAGCCGCCGAGGTCCGCCAGCGGATCGAAAATCCCGCCCGCCGTGTGCCCGAAGCGCGTGACCGTCTCCACGCTGCTGCCGCCCACCGCGGGCGCGCTGTGGCAGGCGACGCACGAGACGTTGTTGAAAATCGGGCCGAGCCCGGTCTCGGGCGTTTCGACATTCTTAAACTCGTCCATCCCCGCGGTGAACGCGTCCTTTTGCGCCGCCGTGAGCCCCGGCAGCGGATCGCCAAAACGCGCCGGGCCGCGGAACGTCGGCAGCCGGTGCGGCTGCGGTTTGTGCCGGTGCGGCGCGCGCTGCCCGGCCTCGGCGGCGGGTGGCGTGTCGGCAACGGGCGGAGGCACGGCGGCTGCGGCAAGCGTGGCCGCGAGGAGGAGCGGGA
Organism: Chthoniobacter sp.; assembly: GCA_025351065.1. Classification (GTDB taxonomy): domain Bacteria; phylum Verrucomicrobiota; class Verrucomicrobiia; order Chthoniobacterales; family Chthoniobacteraceae; genus Chthoniobacter. The sequence goes on from JANXWQ010000124.1 coordinate 7,399, forward strand.
GTGGGCGGATCATTTTCATAAGCGAATCTGCGCGCCATTTGTAACGACCGTATGAGGGCCGCGCGGGAAAGTTGTAAAGGGCGTGTAAAAGTCCCCGCCCCGGTCGGCGCGGGGAATAATCGGCGCGGGCGCGGACTCGCACTTGCGCCCGCCTTTCCGTGGAGAGGCGCGGCTCCACCGCTCCACCCGACCATGCGCCGCACCCCCCTCCTCTTCGCCCTCCTCGCCTGCTGCGCGCCGCTTTCTGCCGCGGCGGAAAACCAGCCGGAGATCCAGTGGCTGCCTTGGTCGGACGAAATTTTCGCGCAGGCCAGAAAGGAGCAAAAGCTCGTGCTCCTCGATCTCGGCGCGGGGTGGTGCCACTGGTGCCACGTCATGGACGCGCGGACTTACGCGGACGCGGAGGTGATCAAACTGCTCGGCGCAAAATATCTCGCGGTGCGCGTGGATGCGGATGCGCGGCCCGACCTCGCGAACCGCTACGAGGACTACGGCTGGCCGGCGACGGTCGTTTTCAAGTGGGACGGCACCGAGCTGGCGAAGCGCCAGGGCTACCTCCCGCCGAAGCCGATGGCGTCGATGCTCCAGGCGTTCATCGACGACCCGACGCCGGGGCCGTCGGTCGTGCCCGAGCCCGCGCCGGCGGCGGCTGCGGAGGCGGCGCTGAGCGCGGAGCAGCTTGCCGGGATGCGGAAAATTTTCACCGAGGCCTACGACTCCGCGCGCGGCGGCTGG
>JANXWQ010000140.1 GCA_025351065.1 Chthoniobacter sp.
GGCCGGTGATGAAAAAGCCCGACGTGGCGATGACGCCGGACACTTTCCCAAACTGCGCAAGGAGCTGCTCCTGCTGATTGATGGCGAAGTCGTCGTCCTGCCCCGGCGGCACTTTGCGGATTTTGCGCAGCAGGCCGCGCAGTTCCTCACGCGCCGCAGGGACGCGCGCGGGATCGCCCACTTTCACCTGGATGGTGCAGCTCGGATCCCAGCGGAAGCCGCGAAACATTTTGCCGATGGGGATGATGACCTGGTTGTCGAGGCTCATGCCGCCCATGACGCTGCCGCGCTTTTCGAGCACGCCGATGACTTCGAGCGACTCGCTTCCGGCGCGGATTTTCTGCCCGAGCGGCGGTTCGTTGAGGAAAAGTTTTTCCGCGATGTCCCAGCCGATCACGCACAGGTCGCGGTTCCCGCCGGCCTCGGCTTTGGTGAGAAAACGGCCGGCGGTGAGCGTGACGCCGCCGGTGGTGAGAAACTGCTCGTTGGTGCCGATGAGCATGACCATGCCGGAGCTGCGGTTCTTGTAGCGGACGGACTCGATGTTGTGCATCACAGTCGGCGCGACGCCCGCGGTCATGTTCATCGCCTGCTCGACGGCGCGGACTTGCGGGAGGGTGATTTTACTGCGCTTGGCGACGGCGTCCCATTTCGTGTGCCCGTCGATGAACCACTCGCGCTGATCCACGTACAGGACATCGGTGCCGAGGAAAGAAATGGCGTCGCGAAACGCGCCGTTGAGCGCCTCCATCGCCGTGGCCATGAGCGTGACGGTGACGATGCCGATGACGATGCCGAGCGTGGTCAGCACGGAGCGCAGCAAGTTGGCGCGGATCGCCTCGGTGGAAATGCGGGTGCCTTCCGTGAGTTCGGCGAGGAGGTTCATGCGTGCGGCGGACAGCGTCTCGCGGGGAGGGTGGGTGGCAAGGGGGAAGTTCTGCCATTCGGTGCTGCTATTTTTTAACGCAGAGGCGCAGAGACGCAGAGGACGCAGACGGGGACATTCGGAACAGTATTTTTGGGAAACGAATTGGTTTCGGAATCCTCTGCGCTCTCTGCGCCTCTGCGTCTCTGCGTTGAGAATAAAACTGCCGCCCCATCGCGGGCACGGCGTTTTCTCCGCGTGACAGCGCGGCGGGGGCGTGGCAATTCTGCGGGCCTTATGAAATCTCTTTTCCTCTCCCTCATCACCACTGCCGCTCTCGTCCTCGTCGCCGCGCCCGCTGCGCGCGCGGCGGATGAAAAGGCCGCGAAAGAAGCCGCGGTTTTCAAAACGTCCGCGGGTGAAATGGTCGTCGAGTTCTGGCCCGAGACCGCGCCGCTGACGGTAGCGAATTTCATCAAGCTCGCGAAAAGCGGCTTCTACGACGGCGGCGCGTTTCACCGCATCATCAAGGGCTTCATGATCCAGGGCGGCGACCCGCTTTCCAAGGACGCGAGCAAAGAAGAGCGCTGGGGCACGGGCAGCTCGCCGGACAAAGTGAAGGCGGAATTCAGCGAGCGGAAACACGACTTCGGTGTGATCTCGATGGCCCGCACGGCCGATCCCAATTCGGCGAGCTGCCAGTTCTTCATCTGCCTCGAAGGCGCGCAGGCGCTCAACGGCAAGTACACCTGCTTCGGCAAGCTCATCAAAGGCGAGGACGTGCTGAAAAAACTCGGCGACACGCCGGTCACCACCAGCGGCAGTGGCGAGCCGAGCAAGCCGAAGGAGCGCGTCGCTTTGGAGAGCGTGAAGATCGTCCCCGCCGACTCGGTGAAGTAAGCGCGCGGTCTCCGCACGCGCGCGGCGATTTCGCAGGTTGCAATCGGCAGCGCGCGCCACACACTTTTTGCCAGCCCAACGCTTCGCGGGTGCGAGGCGCGGCGCATTTCTCCACCCGCATGCTGTCCCACAAAGTCACCCTCGGTCTCGTCCAGATGCGCTGCTCTGCGGAGCCGCGTGAAAACCTCGCGAAAGCGCTCGCGAAAACCGCCGAGGCCGCGGATCGCGGCGCGCAGATTGTGTGTCTGCAGGAGCTCTTCACGTCGCAGTATTTCTGCCAGGTCGAGGATCACAAATACTTCCGCCTCGCCGAGGAAATCCCCGGCCCGAGCACCGAGGCGCTGGGCGCGCTGGCCAGGGAGCGCGGCATCGTCATCATCGCCTCGCTGTTTGAAAAGCGGAGCGCGGGCCTGTACCACAACACCGCCGCGATCATCGACGCCGACGGTGCCTACCTCGGCAAATACCGGAAGATGCACATCCCGGACGACCCGCTTTTCTACGAGAAGTTTTACTTTACCCCGGGCGACCTCGGCTTCCGCGCGTGGCAGACGCGCTACGCGAAAATCGGCGTCTGCGTGTGCTGGGACCAATGGTATCCCGAGTCCGCGCGGCTGACCGCGCTGGCGGGCGCGCAGATTCTTTTTTTCCCCACGGCCATCGGCTGGCATCCCGATGAAAAAGCACAGCACGGCGCGCGGCAGCACGATGCGTGGGAAACCATCCAGCGCTCCCACGCCATCGCGAACGGCTGCTACGTGGCTGTGCCGAATCGCGTAGGCCACGAAGCGCCGGACGGCGGCGACGGCATCGAGTTTTGGGGGCAGAGCTTTGTCGCCGATCCCGCGGGGCAGATCGTGGCGAAGGCTTCGGCCGGCGAGGAGGAAATCCTCATCGTCGAAGCCGACCTCGACGCGCTCGATACGCAGCGCACGCACTGGCCTTTCTTCCGCGACCGCCGCATCGACGCGTATGGCGACATCCAAAAGCGGTTCATCGACTGACCCATGAGCGCGCACACTGCCCATCTCCCCGCCACCGAAACGCACACGCCCGCCGCGCTCGGCTACCGCATGCCCGCGGAGTGGGAGCCGCACGAGGCGACGTGGCTCTCGTGGCCGCGGCCCGACGGCATCAGCTTTCCCGACTCGTACGACCGCATCACGCCCACACTCGCGGCGATGGTGGATGCGCTTGCGGATTCGGAAAGCGTCCACATCAACGTGTGCGACGCCGCGCACGAGGCGCTCGTCCGCAGCCACCTCGGGCAGGTGCAGGCGAAGTCGGACCACGTCACCTTTTTTCACATCCCCACGAACGAGCCGTGGTGCCGCGACCACGGCCCCATCTACCTCACGCGCGACGCCGCGCCGCGCATGGCGATCGTCGATTGGGACTACAACGCGTGGGGCTGGAAGTACCCGCCGTTCGACTTCGACGACGACGTGCCGAAGCGCATCGCCGAGCAGCAAAAGCTGCCGATCTATTTTCCAAAGATGGTCCTCGAAGGCGGCTCCATCGACGTGAACGGCGCGGGCTCGCTGCTGACCACGAAGTCCTGCCTGCTCAACCCGAACCGCAACCCCGACCTCACGCAAAAGGACATCGAGCAGCGGCTGCGCGACTTCATCGGCGTGACGAATATCCTCTGGCTCGGCGACGGCATCGAGGGCGACGACACCGACGGCCACGTCGATGACCTCTCGCGTTTCGTCAGTCGCACGTCTGTCGTCACCGTGGTCGAGGAGGACGAAAACGACGCCAACCACGAGCCGCTCGAAACCAATCTCCACGCGCTGCACGGCATGACCGCCGAAGACGGCACGCCGCTCGAAGTCCACACCCTGCCGATGCCGCACAAGATCGTCCGCGACGGCCAGCGCCTGCCCGCGAGCTACGCGAATTTTTACATTGGCAACGCCGTCGTGCTGCTCCCCGTCTTCGCCGACCCGTGCGACAAATGGGCCGTCGCCGTCTTGGAGAAAGCCTTTCCCAGCCGCCGGATCGTCCCCATTGATTGCCGTGAACTCATCTGGGGACTCGGCGCTTTCCACTGCCTCACCCAGCAACAACCCCGCCTCCCATGAAACTCCCCCTCTTCGTTCTCGCCGCCCTCACCGCGTCGGCTTTCGCCGCGCCGCTCGACCCCATTTTCTCCACGGAGAATCTTTGGACGATGAAGCAGATCGATTTTATGACCGCGGCCAGCCGACTCGGCTACGAGTGGACTTCCAACGCCCGCGACTCCGCACGCGTGGCGCGCAAAGACCTCACGCTTTTCGAGCAGCCGGCGGTGGAAAGCGTCGCGCGTTTTGAGGGCGAGGCGCTCAAGACCATCATCGTCACGCTCTACGCGCGCGGCGATGCGGGCGACATCTCGGAGGAAAAATTCGACGCCCTTGTGCGCGCCTCCGCCGACGCGATCACGAAAGTCGCCGGGGTGAAATTCACCCCGCGCGGCAAAGACCCCACCAGCGCAGTGAAAGCCGACGGCCTGCTGTGGCAGACCGACAAAGCGCGCTACCTGCTCGAGTTCAGCAAGACCAAGGAAGTGAAGTCGCGTGGCATTCCATTCCGCGCCGAGTTTGTGCGGCTGGAGTTTTCCGCGCCGGAGAAAAAAGCCGGCCTGCTCGCCAGCGCGATGGCCGGCAAGGGCGCGAAATTTTCCGGCCCCGCCCATGTGAAAAAAGACGCCGCCACCGGCGACGTGTGGATCGGCGATGTGCCGATGGTCGATCAGGGGCAGAAAGGCTATTGCGTCGTCGCCAGCACCGAGCGCGTGATGCGCTACTACGGCGGCACTGTGGACGAAAACGAACTCGCGCAAATCGCCAACACCTCGACCGCCGGCGGCACCAGCACCGACGCCATGCTCGAAGCCATGAAAAAACTCAGCGCCCGGCTTAAGATCCGCATCCGCGACGTGCAGAAAGGTGACACCGTCAAAGACATTCTCAAGCTCATCGCCGAATACAACCGCGCCGCGAAAAAAGCCGGCGTCCAACCGATTCCCGACCAGGGCAACTCAATCGACATCGGCGAAGTCTATCGCTCGATGAAAGGCGACGTGCTCAAGGACGTGCGCACGAAAAACAAATCCGAACTCAGTCGCTTCCAGCGCCAGGTGCAGACCCACATCGACGAGGGCACCCCGTTGCTCTGGACCGTCATGCTCGGCTTTTTCAAGGAACCGGGCGTCGCGCCGCAAACCTTCGGCGGCCACATGCGCCTCATCATCGGCTACAACACCGCGAAGGAAGAAATCCTCTACTCCGACTCCTGGGGCGCGGGCAACGAACTCAAACGCATGCCCGCCGCCGACGCCTGGACCATGACCACTGGCGCACTGACCATCGAGCCGCTGTAAAAATCACAGTGGCGCGGAGCAGGACGCAGGCCGAATTACTTGGGGAAACTGCCTCTAGTTCGCGGCCACTTTCGACAAGTGCGCGTCGAGGTACTGCGCAGCGCTGGTGGCGGCGCGGCCGAGGTCGGTGTAGCGGCCGAGTTCGTCGG
>JANXWQ010000141.1 GCA_025351065.1 Chthoniobacter sp.
CTCGGGATTGACAAGCAGGGTTACCGGCTGGAATCGCAGCAGGCTCCGACGCCTCTCAATAATCGGTTTTCGTGGACTCACGGGGCACCTGTCCTGCCCCGAACCGGCCAGACTCTGCCACACGACATGAAGGACGAGGCCGGAAATCCGATTCCCAAGGATCAGCCTTGGCCGAACTACTGGACGATGGTGGTGAAAGTCACACCCGCCGATCAGGCGGATCAGATCACCTTTGATTTGGCCGGAGATGAGCCGGGGTGCATCAGTTATTGGTTGGGCCCCGGAGTTCCTGAGAAGGGTGAAATTTGGGTTCAGGTCAGGGCGTTAAAGCCCACCACCTCGATTGAAAAGAATGGAAAGAGGGTGCGCCGACCGACAGGGGCGCTGATTGTCGCAAGCTATAAGGGCGTCCCCGCTGCACAGGCAAACTTTTATGTGATCAGGCCGGCGCTTCTAGATCGCAGTCCTCAACCCATTAAGGATGCCTCCGTCACGCCGATTACTTCTACGCGTCACGCGCCGTACGAAGGGCCGGGAGTGAAACCGGACCTGCCGCAGCATATGGCACCGCCAGCACAGTTTTTTACTACTAATTTCTATTATCATTGGATTGAAATGAAAGTGCTTGATCAATACGAAAAGCCGCTGGCAGACATCTACTCGGGGACGACTGTAGCGGAGGATCGAACGTGGATTGCATGGTCAAGAGGAGGCACTTATCTTGACCCGGTTGGCAACGTTAAGGCGACGTCCAAGCTTGTGTATGATAAAAACGGCGTTGCTGTAGGGCGGGATTTCTATGAACTCGACCCCAATGCAAAATTGCCTTGGATAAGATCTATTGCTCACGTTTTATCGGTTGCTGGATGGAGCTTAAACAACGGGCTGCCGATAAATCGGTTGCTTGAAATCAGAGGTGGCAAACCTCCGGCGAAGTACCCTGGACCGATGCCAAAGAAACTTGGTTACACCCTGAGTTGGGAAGAATGAAATGCACCGAATCTTCTATTCATCTGTAGCCCTCCTGATCTTTGTCTCGCTCAAAGGAGCGGCGATGGTTGCGCAGGCGGGAAATCCAACCCCTGGGTCGAAACAACCCACAGATGCCAATTCTCACGATTCGTCTGTCACGATCCCGTCTCATTTGTTCGAGCGGTTGCTGGATGATTTCAAGCGTAAAACCGTGGCTACCTTGTATGATTATTTGTCCATTGACCCGGAGGAACAAGAGAAAATCTATCCAGCATATCAAATCGCCGAGAAGGCGGCTAAGGAGAAGCAGAGGGCGCTGTCCTCGACGGGCGCTGGAAAAATAGTTCTCAAAGTAGAAGCCGCCGTCACAATCCGTGGCTTGGACGAAACGGCAATTGATGCCTGCATTGAGGTTTTTTCGAAAAACCTGAAAATCGCGATTTCCGACAACACCCGAAAGGCGATTTGTATTTCGACCCGGCGAGAACTGAAACGGGACTTCTCGAAAACCTTCACCATTCAGTTGCACGAACAGGGTGTAAAAATGTCCGCAGATGGAAAAAAAACTCTGGGGGCGACTGTGGCTAGTCTTCCAGAACCAGTCATGCCCGCAAACCTTGCCAAGTATTACCTGCAAATTCAGCATTACAAGGATGGCAAGCCAGCCGGCCACCCATGGACGGTGTTCCCCGATCAGATCATGGAAGGCCAGCGCTACGACTTCCTGACCATCGAGACCGGGGAGGAGGCCGCGAAGCCTGCGGCGAAAAATCCGATGGAAGCGCCTGCGAAATAAACCCGGAGATTCCCGGCTGCCTCCCATGAACCGCGATTTTGAACAGCAAACCCCCGCTGCAAGGCTTACCAAGTTGGAAAAGGCATGGCTGTCCCCGGTGGAGGAACTGGCTGGCGAGGATATCCCCTATTGGGTGATCGGGCGACGCGCGGCGGGCTGGATGCAGCGCGTGGTGGATCACTTTCGCGGCGGCGTCCTGTTCGTCCAGGCGGGCACGGGCGAGGGCGGCGAGGTCCACCTCGACGGCGTGCTGCATCTTCGCGGGCCTGCGGACACGCGGGTGCTCGCGAGGCTGATCCACCACGCGCACGGCGTGGCCGCGCCCGATGCGCTACTGGAGCCGTTGGTTGCCACCGTCGAAACGAGGCGCGGCAGGCCAGTGGGACGCCCGCTTTTGGCCGACATCGGGACTTCGCGCAAAATGATTGCGCAAATCACCAGGCACCTGGCGCAAAACCCGGCGGGCAGTCTCACTCCACGGCAGGCCGCGATTGCGGCCGAGGTCTGCAAACAAGGGGACAAGTGCGGCTGGAAAGCGGTGACGATGGAGCGGTGGCTCATGCGCCGCCACGCGGATCGCTTCCTCAATGCCATTCCGGCCTATCCCGGAGACAAAAACCGGGGCGGGGGCATCGTGATCTGCGCGGGCGGGCCGAAGTATTTCACCTGTGCGTGGGTGTGCGTGAAGATGCTACGGCGGCTGGGATGCACGCTGCCGGTCGAGTTCTGGCATCTGGGCAAAGCGGAGATGACTGCTGAGATGGAGGCTCTGGTCGCGCCGCTGGGGGTGACGTGTGTGGACGCGCACGAAGTCCGCGAGCGGCATCCCGCGCGCACGCTGGGCGGGTGGGAGCTAAAGTGCTACGCGATCCTCCACAGCCGGTTCAAGGATGTGCTTCTGCTGGATGCGGACAACGTGCCGGTGAAAAACCCGGAGTTCCTTTTCGACACGCCGCAATACACGGAGACCGGCGCGATCTTCTGGCCGGACTGCAACCGGCTCGGGCCCAAGCGGGAGATCTGGCGCATCTGCGGCGTCCGCCACCGGGACGAATGGGAATTTGAGAGCGGGCAGATCGTCGTGGACAAGGAGCGGTGCTGGCAGGCGCTCCAGCTCGCGATGCACTACAACGAGCACTCCGACTTCTACTACCAGCACATCTACGGCGACAAGGAGACCTTCCACCTCGCCTTCCGCCGCACCGGCAAGGAATACGCGATGCCCGCGCGCTCGCGCCGCACTGTGCAAGGCACCATCTGCCAGGACGACTTTGGCGGGAGGCTCCTCTTCCAGCACCGGATCAAAAAATGGAACATCGCCGAACGGCACAGGCCGGCTGTCGGCTTCCGCCACGATGCCGAGTGCCGCGGATTTCTCGAAGAACTGCACCAACTCTGGACTTGGCGGGGGCACGGGTCGAGGCGGTGGGATGCGGAAGGTGCCACGCCGCGACTGCGCGCAGCGGCGACGGAACTGGCGGCGACGGCATTCATGTATCATCGCATGGGAAAGGATCACCGGCTGATAAGCCTCGCGGCAAACGGCACCATCGGCGAGGGGGCGGCGGATCGGGAGGCGTATTGGGACTTGCGCGAGACGGAGAGCGGGCTGCTCCTGGAGATTTTCGGCGGGGACGGATGCACCTGCCGCCTGCGGCGGGGGCGGGACGGCGTGTGGCGCGGGCGGTGGCTGCGCTTTGAGCAGATGGCGGTGGAGCTGACGCCGCAGCCGGGGAGTGTGGGCGTGCCGCCGGTGGCGCTGGAACACAGGCTTCCAGCCTGTGCAGGTGGTGGTGTGCGGGACGCCCGCCCGCCGCACAGGCTGGAAGCCTGTGTTCCGTTCGCAGAGCGCTTCCCGCGCCTCATCCACCAGATCTGGCTCGGGCCGCATCCGCTGCCGGAGAATTTCCAGGCGTGGAGCGAGGGCTGGCGGCGGCAACATCCCGGCTGGCACCACCAGCTCTGGCGCGATGCAGACGCGGCGGCGTTCCCCATGGTGAACCGCGCGGCCTACGACGCAGCGGAGAACTTTGCGATGAAGGCCGACATTTTCCGCTACGAGCTGCTGCTGCACCACGGCGGGCTGTATGCGGACTTGGATTTCGAGTGCCTGCGCCCGCTCGATCCGCTGCTGGCCCAGGTGGGCGAGGAGGCGTTCGGCGGCTTCGAGTGGCCGACGGTGAACCACTCCGAATCCCTCTGCAATGCGCTGCTCGGGGCGCTGCCAGGATCGGCTTTTCTTCGCCATGTCGTCGACCACCGACTGGAAGCCGCCCGGGCCGAAGCTGCCCAGCCCATGCACCTCAGCCGAACGGCCATGGCCCCGGTGATCGGCGCCATAGACCGCATAGCCCGCCGCGCTCAGCGCCCGCGCCAGCCGCTCGTAGCGCCCCAGGTGCTCGGCCATGCCGTGGGCCAGCTGCACCACGCCCTTCGGTGGTC
>JANXWQ010000184.1 GCA_025351065.1 Chthoniobacter sp.
TCCGCCGTGAGCATCCGCTCCAGCTCCTCGCGCGTGTTGGGCCGGTGCGTGCCGAGCCCATTTAGCAAAGTGATATTCTCCCGCGCCGCGCCCGCGCTTTCCAAATACCCGAGCAGCCACGGCAGCAGCCGGTCGTTCGGCGTCGCCCGCGTGATGTCCGTATGGACGATGCAAATCTTCGCTCCCGCGCTGAGCCACGCGGCCAGCGGTTGCGCACCGATGGGCTGCGCCAGCGCCGCGAGCACCGCCGCCCTTTCATCTGCCAGCGCGGGCTGCGGCGCCGGCTCGATGACGGTGGTGCGCCCGTCGGGCAACTCGACCGTGAGGTGATCGCGCCCGTAGGCGAGTGAGACTTTCATCGGAAAAATCTAGCGCACCGTGAACCGCGGATTCTGCGCGAGAAAGCGGATGGGATTCTGGAAAACGAGCTGGTCGATGGTCTCCTCGGAATGCCCGCGGCGACGCATCTCGACGGCAGTCTTTGGCACGGCCAGCGGGTCGCTCCGGCCCCAGTCGCACGCGCTATTCAGCCACACGCGCTGACCGCCGTACACTTCGTACATGTCGATGGCGCGGGGGGGCGTGGTTTTCGACTCCGGGTAAAGCGTGATGCCCGCCCAGAATCCCGCGTCCAGAACCATCGCGATGGTGTGCTCCTCGACGTGGTCGATGATGACGCGCCCCGGCTCGATGCGGGTATCGGCCTTGATCGCGTCGAGGATCAGCCGCGTGCCCTTGTACTTGTCCTCGAGGTGGGGCGTGTGGACGAGGATGAGCTGATCGTGCCGCGCTGCGAGGTCGATGTGCTGCTCCAGAATTTTCAGCTCATTGCGCGTGTTTTTGTTCAGCCCAATTTCGCCGATGCCGAGGACGTTGGGCCGTTCGAGAAACTGCGGAATCAGCGCGATGACTTCCTCCGCGAGCTGCACGTCCTCGGACTCCTTCGGGTTGATGCACAGCCAGGTGAAATGCGGCAGGCCAAACTTCGCCGCCCGCTTTGGCTCATAGTCCGTGAGCTGGCAGAAGTAGTCGTAGAAACCCTCCGGCCCGCTCCGGTCGTAGCCCGCCCAAAACGCCGGCTCGCACACCGCGCGGCAGCCCGCGAGCACCATCGCCTCGTAATCGTCCGTGACGCGGCTGACCATGTGTCCGTGGGGTTCGATGTAGCGCATGACTACTTGGACGTTGGACGTTGGACGTTGGACGTTAAGCGTTTCCGTTTCATAAATTTTCTCCCGGCCACGCCCCCACCGCGCCCTTCCCATGCGCCTTCGCAATCGGCTCGACCGTCGGATCGCTCAGCGCCATCAGCACGCTCTTCGCGCGCTCCGGCTCTCCGCGATGCAGCTCGGCCAGCGCCTTGCGGAAAGCGTCGAGCCGGAAATCGGGTTCGCCTTCGCCCCGATCCACGCGGTCGAGAAAGGCGGCGATGTCGATGAGCTTCGACCGCGCGTCCATGAAGTAGAGATCGAGGAGCTGCTGGCGGGTCATGGTGAAAAAATAGGTTCGCAGCGGCGCGGCGCAACCTTCGCGAACAAAACAGCCCCGGAGATTTGCTCCGGGGCTGTTGGTCAATTTCGGTCGCGGTGCGGCGCGGATTACTTCTCGTCGGGCGCGAAGTCCTTGTGCCCCTTTTCCTTCTCCTCGCTCAGCTTATCGAGCGCCTTCTTCACGTCGTCCGCCTTGTCGGCTTTGATCGCGGCTTCGAGTTCGTCGTAGGTCTTCGCGAGGTCGGCGAGCTGAGCCTTGTACTTGTCGAGGTAGGCCGCTTTTTCCGCCGCGGGCACTTCCTTGGTCTTGGCGGGATCGAGCTTGGTCGAGGCGTCGAGGCTCTTTTTGATCGTGGCGATGAGCGCGAGGCTGTCGTCCTTTTTTGCCGGGTCAGCGACCTGCTTCTTGAGCGCGCGCAGGCTCTTGTTCATCGTTTTCATTTCCTTTGCGAGCGGCGTGTCGTCCTCGGCGGCAAAGGCGGCGGTGCCGGCAAAGGCGAGGGTCAGGGCGAGGGTGAGGAGAGTTTTGATTTTCATAGTTGGGATGGGTTGCGGGTTGGATTTTGCGGACTTCGGCGCGGCTTGCCAAACCCTTTGTTTACCAAGCCGCGCGGTCGATTGACGCAACGACCGCGCGTTTCACTCAATTCTTAGCGCGAAAAAGTCCGCTCACTCCGAGCGCAAGGCCGCCACTCCGCTCCCGCGCAGCGCGAGCCGCGTGGCCACCCACGCCCAGAAAACGCAGCCCAGCGTCAGCGCCCCGAGCAGCAGCACCATCTCCGCGTACGGAAAGCCGCCCGCCCTTTCGCGCAGCCCCGGCCACACCGCCACCACTGCGCTCGCCGTGCCGATGAGGAGCCCGCACCCGATCAGCCACCGATGCTCCGCAAAGACCAGCGCGCGCAACTGCCCCTGCCGAAATCCCACCGCCTCCAGCAGCCCAAACTCTCGCCGCCGTTCCAGCACATTGCGCGCAACCACAATCGCCAGCCCCGCGCTCCCCAGCAGCAGCCCCAGCCCGCCCAGCGCCTGGAAAATCGACAGGTAGGTATTCTCCACCGCCTGAAACTCGGCCAGCCGCTGCCCCGCCGGCGTCAGCTCCAGCCCACGATCCGCGAGCTGCCGGCTCAAATGTTCCCGCACCGCCGCGACCTTTTCGCGCGGGCAGTCGATGAGGAAAAAACGGTAGCCGCCATTGCCGGGAAAGCGTTTCACGAACTCGTCCTCCGAAATCAAAACACTTCCTTGGAGAATTGAGCCGGCGATTGAGTCGATAACCTGGACGTGAAACGGCTGACCTCGGTCGTCCCGATATTCAAGGACATCGCGGAGCTTCATTTTTAGCGCCCATTGCAACGTGTTCGCATCGACGATGCCGGGGATTTCAGTTGGGGACGCATTGAGCGTCAACAAACTCCAGTCGCGCGCTCCGCCTGAAAAATGAAAAGCCTTGCGATCAGATAGCTCGCCCGGCTTTACCCCAAGCAC
>JANXWQ010000198.1 GCA_025351065.1 Chthoniobacter sp.
CGAATTCGCCGCGATCCACGATCCGGTGCTCGGTTCGCCGACGATCAGCATCGGCACGATCCGCGGCGGCTCGAAGACGAACATCATCCCCGACGCCTGCGAGGCCAGCGTCGATCTGCGCTTCGTGCCCGCGCAGTTCACGCCGGACTTTGCGGAAAAACTCGCCGCCCGTCTCCGCGCCGTCTGCTCCGATCTCGCGCTCGACCTTTCCCCCGCGCCACCGCTCTATACCGACCCCTCGCACCCACTCATCGCGAAGCTCGGCGAATGCGGCGCGCAGCCCACCAGCGCACCGTGGTTTTGCGACGCCTGCTTTTTCGCCGAACGCGGCATGCCCGCCGTGGCCCTCGGCCCCGGCTCCATCGCCCAAGCGCACACGCGGGATGAATTCATCGCGGTTGCGGATCTGGAGAAAGGGGTGGAGTTCTTTCTGCGGTTCCTCGCGAAGCTATGAGCAGCCTGCCTGCGGCGGCACGCCTGCTCGCAATTTTTCTCTCGTGCCAAAAATGAGTGACGGGAAACGCGCCAAGCCGCCTCTCCAGCTTGCACCGGCGGGCGGATTCCGCCTTCATCCGCGCACAGCGTCGATCTCATCTACATCGACCCGCCCTTCAACTCCAACCGCAACTACGAAGTCTTCTGGGGCGAGACTCGCGAGAAGCGCAGCTTCGAGGACCGCCACGAGAGTACCCGCGCCTACATCGACTACATGCGCCCGCGCTGCGAGCAGCTCGCCCGCGTGCTCAAGAAGACCGGCAGCTTCTACTACCACTGCGACTGGCACGCCGGGCATTACGTGAAAGTCATGCTCGACGGCTTGTTCGGAGAGAACAACTTTCTCAACGAGATCGTGTGGAAACGGACCCACGCCCACGGTTCCGCGGATCGCTTTGCGCCGGTGCATGACATGATCTTCGTCTATTCGGGCGGAGGGCAGCACACTTGGAATAAACCGCTCCTCCAGCACGAACCGACCTACGTTGAAAAGCATTTCAAACAGGTCGATGAAAAGACGGGGCGTGCTTTCCAGGCGATTTCTTTGACCGGCTCAGGCATCAGGAATGGCGAGAGCGGGCTGCCGTGGCGCGGTGTGAATCCCACGAAGGTGAATCGGCATTGGGCAATTCCCGGAAAGGTCTTCACCCGCTTCAAGCTCAAGGGAGAAACGGTTCAGGAAAAGTTAGACGCGCTCGATAAAGCTGGCCTGATCTATTGGCCATCCGTCGAGAACGGAACTCCGCGCTTGAAATGGTTTGCTGACGAACTCGAAGGCATGGCAATGCCCGATGTATGGACGGACGTTCCTCCAATCGGTGCACAAGCCGCCGAACGTCTTGGCTACCCGACGCAAAAACCGCTCGCGCTTTTGGAGAGAATCATCAACGCCAGCAGCAATCAAAACGACATCGTGCTCGACGCCTTTTGCGGCTGCGGCACCGCGCTCGTCGCCGCGCAGAAGCTCAAGCGCCAATGGGTCGGCATCGACATCTCACCCACCGCCTGCCGCGTGATGGCCAAGCGCCTGCGCGATGTCTGCGGGATGAAGGAGAACGAAGACCTTTGGAAGATCGGGCGCGGCTTCATCGTGCGCGATCTGCCGTGGACGGAAAAGAAGCTGCGCGAGCTGCCGCCCTTCGAGTTTGAAAACTGGGCCGTCATCGCCCTCGGCGGGCGCAAGAACAAGGCGCAGGTGGGCGACATGGGCATCGACGGGCGCATCTTCCCCGTCTCCGCGCTGGACAATGTACGCACGGCCGGCGCGGACGAGCTGCGGCTGGAGGAGCGCTTTTACGCCATGCAGGTGAAGCAAAAGGACAAGGCCGGCCGCCCCGACATCGACGCCTTTGAAACCGCCATGCGCCGCGCGAAGTGCGAGAAGGGTTTCTTCGTGAGCTTCGATTTCTCCAGCGACGCGCTGCGCGAGATCGGGCGCTTTTTCACCGAGGAGCACCGCATCATCATCCCCGTGACCGTCCGCGAAATCCTCGACGAGCAAATCGCCCACAAGCTCGCGTGAAGGCCGCGGCCTCCTACGACCCGCCTGCTCCTCCGATGGAGCGTCGCAGGGCTCCTCCGCCGTAGGAGAGCCGCGACGCACAGCCGCTCCCTCCAACCAAATGGAGCCGGAAGCGTCCGCTTGCCGAGGATAGGCCCGGCGTCTAGCTTCGCGTCCCTTTTTCCAAAACCATGAGCCAGCCCCAGCAAGACAAGACCGCCATCACGCCGACCCGCGCGCAGGATTTTCCCGAGTGGTATCAGCAGGTCGTCCGCGCGGCGGATCTCGCGGAGAATTCGGACGTGCGCGGGTGCATGGTCATCAAGCCTTGGGGCTACGGCATCTGGGAAAACATGCAGCGCTCGCTCGATGGGATGTTCAAGGCGACCGGACACAAGAACGCTTATTTTCCGCTGTTCATCCCGCTGAGTTATCTCGCGAAGGAAGCGCAGCACGTCGAGGGCTTTGCCAAGGAGTGCGCGGTGGTCACGCATCACCGGCTGGAGTCGGACGGCCAGGGCGGACTGCGCCCCGCGCCGGGCGCGCAGCTCACCGAGCCGCTGATTGTGCGGCCAACGAGCGAGACGATCATCGGCGCGAGCTACGCGAAGTGGGTGCAGTCGTGGCGCGACCTGCCGATCCTCATCAACCAATGGGCGAACGTGGTGCGCTGGGAAATGCGCCCGCGCGTTTTCCTGCGGACCACGGAATTCCTGTGGCAGGAGGGGCACACCGCGCACGAGACCGCGCAGGAGGCGCTGGGCGAGACGGACCTCATCCTCGGCATCTACGAAAAATTCGCGCGCGAGTGGCTGGCGCTGCCGGTTTTCACCGGCGAAAAAAGCGAGAGCGAGCGCTTTCCCGGCGCGGTGAAGACGCTGTGCATCGAGGCCATGGTGCAGGATCGCAAGGCCATCCAGGCGGGCACGTCGCACTTCCTCGGGCAGAATTTTGCCCACGCCAGCGGCATCAAATTCCAGTCGCGCGAGGGCCGGGAGGAGCACGCCTGGACGACGAGCTGGGGCGTGAGCACGCGGCTCATCGGCACGCTCATCATGGCGCACGCGGACGACGACGGCCTCGTCCTCCCGCCGCGCATCGCGCCGTCGCAGATCGTGATTATTCCCGTCACTCCCAAGCCCGAAACGCGCGACGCCGTGCTCGCCGCCGCGGAGCAGCTCGCCGTGGAGTTGCGCGCACAGACGGCCTTCGGCGAAAAGATCAGCGTCGAGATCGACAAGCGCGACATCGGCGGCGGGACGAAGACGTGGGAGTGGATAAAAAAAGGCGTGCCGATCCGCGTGGAGCTTGGCCCGCGCGATTTGGAAAAAGGCAGCGTCGCCGTCGCGCGACGGGATCGCGGGCCGAAGGAAAAGGCGTTTGTCCCGAATGCGGAATTCGTCGGCCAGGCCGGCGCGATTCTCGAAGAAATGCAGGCCGGACTTTTGGTGAAAGCCGCGGCCTACCGCGACGCGAACACCGTGAAGATCGACACCAAGGAAGAATTCTACGCCTTCTTCACCGCGCAAAATTCCGGCAAGCCAGAAATCCACGGCGGCTTCGCGCTCGCGCACTGGAACGGCTCGCGGGAAGTCGAGGAACGCATCAAGGACGATTTGAAAGTTACCATCCGCTGCATCCCCGGCGGTGTGTCGGATGAAGCCGGCCAGTGCATCCTCACCGGCGAGCCGAGTGCGCGCCGCGTGGTGTGGGCGAAGTCCTACTAGATCAGCTCGGCACCAGTTGCCGCTGGCGCTTTCAAACCCGCCCTACTTAAACGCCGCCGGAAATTCCTTGCCCTTGGCCAGATTGAGCAGCTCCTCTTTTTTCTCGGGATGCGCGGCGAGGTAGGCCGGGAGCTGCGGGTGGTTCGTCTGGAAGTCGATAAGCTTTTTCGTCTCAGGATCGCGCAGTGCGAAGAGGTAATACTTATAGACCAGTCCGCCGACATTGCTCGCATCGCGCCATGCGTCGAAGCTCACCGTGCTTGGGTCAAAGTCGATGTCGCGCACCTTGCCGTCGGCGGCCGCGGGCACGGTTTTCGTCTCGGTGGCGTGGATGACGTAGTGATCCACATGCTGCACGAATTTCGCCTTCGTGTCCTGGCAGATGATGAGCATCGTCGCCTCAATGGCGGGCATGGGATCGAGCGCGCTCACTGCCGAGAGCTTGAGCTGCGGGTTGATGCTCATGTCCTTTTTGTACGACGAGTTGGCGGTGGGGTGGCTCTTCGTCCCAACGGACACCTGCGCGTGCAGCGGCGGATAGGCGGAGTAGGCGTTCTTCGCTTTCGCCGCAGTGATGACCTCGGCCTGCGAGGCGTCGGTGAACTGGTCGAGCTTGAGCGTGCTCTTCACGTTGTTGCGCGAAATGGTGGCAAGCCCGCCGGCGACGGAGAGCACTTCCACGGGCACGGACTGGCCCTGCTTCGTGGTGACCGTCGTCTCCGCCAGCGCAGCGGAAGCGAGCAGGAGGACGAGGAGTGAGGTTTGTCGGATCATGGGCCAGGGAGGTTGGAGAAAAGTGCTTCGTGAAATGACGCCGCCGCCGGGCGGTTTGTTAGGCATCGGCTCGCCGGGTGTCAATGCACGCCGCGCGGTCTGTGCTTTCCAGCGCCGCGCGCCGCCGCTTTTACTCGGCGCGTGAACGACACCATCGCCGCCATCTCCACGCCGCTGGGCGAGGGCGCCATCGCGCTGCTGCGCGTGAGCGGGCCGGGCGCGGTCGTGTTGGCGGACGCGGTTTTTCGCGGGAAAAAAGGCGCGGCTGCGCAGGCCGCGCGGGTCCAGCAGTTCGGCGCGATTTTCGACGGCGGGCAAAAGCTGGACGACGTGCTGCTCACGGTCTTCCGTGCGCCGCACAGCTACACGGGCGAAGACACGGTCGAGATCGCGTGTCATGGCGGCGTGCTGGTAACGCGGCGGATTTTGGAACTGCTGCTCAAAGGCGGTGCGCGCTCGGCGGAGCCGGGCGAGTTCACGCAGCGCGCGTATCTCAATGGCAAGATGGATCTCACCCAGGCCGAGGCGGTGATGGACCTCATCACCGCGCAGACCGACCTCGCGCTGCGTGCCGCCACCGAGCAGCTCGAAGGCCGGCTCGGCGAGCGCATCCGCGCACTGCGCGAGCGGCTGCTCGGGTTGCTCGCACACGTCGAGGCGTTCATCGACTTTCCCGACGAAGACATCGACCCCGACACCGGCGGCGTGCTTTTGCAAAAGCTCACCGATGTCCGCAGCGAAATCGAGGCGCTGCTCGCCACCGCCGGCCAGGGCCGCGTGCTGCGCGAAGGCGTGCGCACCGTGATCTACGGCGCGCCGAATGTGGGCAAATCCTCGCTGCTCAATCTGCTGCTCGGCTACGAGCGCGCCATCGTCAGCGCGCGGCCCGGCACCACGCGGGACGTGATCGAGGAGGTCATCAACCTGCGCGGCTATCCGCTCCGGCTCGTCGATACCGCGGGCCTCCGCGAGAGCGACGACGAGGTCGAGCGCGAAGGCATGGCGCGCACCCGGCGGCAGGTGGAGCGCGCGGATTTAGTACTGCAAGTGGTGGACGCCACGCGGCGGCGCGCTCCTCGTGCTGAACAAGTCCGACCTCGGCGAGCACGCGAGCTGGCACGGCACCGAGGGTGTGCGGATTTCCTGTTTGAAAAACGCCGGCCTCGCCCAGCTCGAAGACGCCATCATCGCGCGCATCACCGGCGGGCACGCGGCACAGCGCGACTGGTCGGTGGCAATCAACGCTCGCCACCACGCGTGCCTCGCGAAGGCGCTTGAATACAGCAACGCCGCGCATCGGGCGCTGATCGACAAGCTCTCGCCGGAGTTCGTCGCGGAGGAATTGCGCGGCGCGCTCGACGCCGTGGGCGAGGTCGTGGGCAAGGCCGACAGCGAGGAAATCCTCGGCAAAATTTTCAGCACCTTTTGCATCGGCAAGTAGGCCGCGGCTCAGCGCGAGCCGAAGTAGAAGAGCATCAGCGCGAGCGGGAGCGCCTCGAGTTTGTCGCCGTAGGGAACCGCCTGCTGCCAGTCGCAGAGCTGCACCGCGATGGTCAGCGTGATGGCGGCGAGCGTGACGACCGCCTTCAAGTCATCGAACCACGTCGCGCCTTTGTGGGGTTTCCTTTTGCTCCGCCGCGCCGCGAGCGCGCCAAAACCAATGCCGAGAAAATACGAGCCGACGCTGATGAAAACCGGGGCCGCCACCGGATCGCGCAGACGCCCCGCGCAGCCGAGGTAGATCGCCAGTCCTACGAACGACAGCACGATGATCGTCCGCAGCGAATGTTTCGGCAGAAAGAGCGGGTGCGGCTCGTCCTCGATCAGGTCTTCTGCCGTCAGCTTTTGCAGCAGCACGGGCGAGAGCGCCACGAAACGCCGGTGCGCAAAATAGTGCGCGAGCACGATGATGAGCGACTCGAACCACAGCAGGCTCACGGGCCGCCCGCGCGCCGTCTGCGCGATGATGAAGCCCACCGTCATCAGCGTGAGCAGCGCGCGGATGCTGCCCGCCGGCAGGCCGAGCACCTTCCGCACGCGCGGGGCCATGAGCAAAAGTTGATAGGGCATCGCGGCGCTGTGCAGAGCGGGGAAACGGCGGCGTTTCCGGCGGGTTGGGTTAAGGTGCGGGCTGGTCGCCGGGCGGCTGGTCCTGGCTTTCGTCCTCGTCCACCAAGGTCGCCCGCTGGTGGAGGATGCGGTCGAGTTTTTCCCAGTAAAACCACAGGCCGACGATGTTTTCGTAGCGCTTGATGACCGTCTGGTGATTGTCCACCGCGAGCAGGTCACCGCCGCCGAAGCCGAGCAGCGTCTCGAGCACGTCGCGGTATTTCGTGACGAAGCGCAGGCCCGTGCGGTCGGTCAGCTCCGAGCCTTCGCCGAAGTGAAATTCCGCGATTTCATTCGGGCTGAATTTCTTTTTCCGGTTGAACGCCATCTCGAAAAGCGAGCACACCCACGGGATAAGCAGCAGCCAGCAGATGACCATGACCGTGCCGTGGTCGTACTGCGGATCGAGCACCGAAAAATGATGCAGGATCGGGCCGAGGATCACGATGTCGCGGAGGTTCTCCAGGTACTTGGCAAAGAGCCAGATCACCGCGACGACGAGCGTGCAAAGGACGAGCTTTTTCAGGCTCATGTCGTAGAGCAGCGCGAGGATGAAATAGATCAGCGTGAAGATGAAAATCCACGCGCCCGAGCGCTCGCTGACCACGGCCGGGACGAGGAATTTCAAGGCAAAGCCCACCGCGAGCACGACCCAAAGATAAAACGCGGGCGGCGCGGAATAGACGACGATTTCGTCGATCTTCGACCGGCCCCGGACGAGCCAGCCCACGGCCGTGAACGGCGCGAAAATGACGCGCCCGATTTTGGTGCTGAGGTTGATTTTGGCCGGCGGCGGCGGCGATTTTTGCGGCAAAGCCTGCGGTTCTTGTTGGTCAGCCATGAGGGTGCCCCAGCGCTTACCGGCTGGCGCGCGCCGAGACAAGCCAAACGCTGCGCTGGTGCCGGGCGGGGAAGATTTTTTTGTGTAGTCGGGCGGGTGCGGCATGGCGGAACTTCCCTGCTCTCCACTCGCGCCACGCATGAATCTCTACAAGGAAATCGTCCGCCCGTTGCTCTTCCTCGCCGATCCCGAGGCCGTGCATCATTTCGCCATGAGCGCGCTGCAGACGGCGGGGCCGGTGCTGGCGCACTTCACGCCCGCGCACGACCCGCGGCTCGCGCGGACGGTCTTCGGCGTGACGTTTCCAAATCCCGTCGGACTCGCCGCGGGCTTCGACAAAAACGCCGTCGCGCTGCCCGCGTGGGCGGCGCTGGGTTTTGGCTTCGCCGAGGTCGGCACGATCACCGCGCGCGCGCAGCCGGGCAATCCGAAGCCGCGCATTTTCCGCGTGCCGGAGTGCTCCGCGATCATCAACCGGCTGGGCTTTAACAACGACGGCTGCGATGCCGTGGCCTCGCGGCTCCAGCGGCTGCGCGACTCGGGCAAATGGCCGCGCATCCCGGTGGGCATCAACCTCGGCAAGTCCAAGGTCACGCCGCTCGCGGAGGCGACGGAGGATTATTTGCTGTCCTTCGAGCGGCTGAAAAATCTGGGCGATTACTTCGTGCTCAACGTCAGTTCGCCCAACACGCCGGGCCTGCGCCAGCTCCAGGATCGCGCGGCGCTGAACGAACTGCTCGGCACCATCCAAGGCCGCAACACCGCGCGCCGTCCGCTGCTGCTAAAGATCGCGCCGGACTTGGACTGGGCGGCGATCGAGGAAATTCTCGCGCTCGTGGAGGAGCACGAGCTGGCAGGCATCATCGCCACGAACACGACCATCGACCACGCCAGCATCCCCGCGAACCGGCGGCATCAGGGCGGCCTCAGCGGCTGGCCGCTGGAGGAGCGCTCGACGGAAATCGTGCGCTTCATCGCGGAGCGCACCCGCCTCCCCGTCATCGCCGTCGGCGGCATTTTCGACGCCGCCTCGGCCCAGGCGAAATTCGACGTCGGAGCCGCGCTCGTGCAGCTCTACACCGGCTTCATTTACGAAGGGCCGGGCCTCGTGAAAAAAATCTGCCGCGCGCTGCTCCCGTAGTGGCGCAGGCTGGGAAGCCTGCGTCACAACGCTGGACGCCGCCGGATGCGTGCGTTTAATGCCACGCATGCCAGCCATTCTCGCAGACGCCCTGACCGACAAAGTGCTCGCCGGCGAGCGCATCACGCCGCAGGACGCGCGCGAACTTTACCGCCTGCCCCTCGTCGAACTCGGCGAACTCGCCAACCGCCGGCGCAACCTCGCCAAGCGCG
>JANXWQ010000199.1 GCA_025351065.1 Chthoniobacter sp.
GTCGAAGGCGAGAGCACCGTGCCGGCGGAATGCACGCCGCTCGGCATCTGCGACATCGAGCTGCCGCCGTTTTTGCCCAAGGGTTCACCCATCGAACTGACCTACACTTACAATGAAAACCAGGTGCTCGAAGTCATCGTCGATGCCTATGGTCGCCAGAACCGCGTGCAGATCGCGCGCAACACCGGCCTGTCGGACAGCGAGATCGAAATGGCCACGGCGGACCTGCTGCAGATCAACGTGGTCTAGCGCGGGAGCGCGCCGTTTTTTCCGCTCGTGGCCCTGCCCAATCCGCTGCCCGACAACCCGCTCCGCTGGGATGGCTGGAAAAACTACAACTCCGACGACCTCTACGCGCGGCTCTGCCTCTCCTACGAGTCGAACCCCAGCCCCGAGCAGATCGAGGCCAACTGCCGCGATCTCCTCGTCTGGTGGCAGAAAAAGCTGCCGCTGAAGAACCAGCCCAGCAACCCCATCTCGCAGATGCTGCGCGGCGGGCTGGATGAAGCGCCGCTCTATCTCGCCGAGGCGCGCACGCAGTTGCTCGATGCCGAGGGGCGCGCGGTTTTCGACCGGACGCTGCATGAGAAAATCGTCGCCGAGGCGCTGGGCGAATTCAAAAAGCTGCTGGCCTTTGCGCTCGGCGACAACACGCTGCGCGAGGAGGAGGAGCAGCGCCTCTACGAGCGCGGGCGCGGGCTCGGGCTGGCGCGCGACGACATGCAGGCGGCGGTCGATGCCGAGCTGGTGCGCGTCGGTGCCGTGCGCGTGAAAGCCGCGGGGCCGGCACCAGTCGCCGCGGCTCCGGCCGCCCTCGCGGTGACGGGTGCGGGCGAGGCACGGAGTGCGGTGGACGATTTCCGGCGGATGCTGCGGCTTTCCAAACTGAGTCTCGACGGGGACGAAATGACCGACGACCAGCGCGATGCGCTGTGCAACATGGGCGAAAGCCTCGGGCTCACCGGCGGCGAGGCCGAGGATTTGATCGACGAATACATCGAGGAATCCTGCGGCCTCCCGCCGGCTCCGCTCGCGACCTCGAAGCCCGTCGCGACGATGGCCCGGCCGGCCCCGGCGGCGGTGGCCAAAGCGCCCGCCCCGGCCGCGCCCGCCGCGCCGCGCAAGGCGGCGGCGACCGTCAGTTTTTCGCCCCTCGTGCTGGCGCAGGAACGGCAGAAATATCCGAAGTTCGCCAACGCCCTCGCGATGGAAATGCTCCTCGTGCCGTCGGGCCGCTTCCAGATGGGCAGCGAGTCGCCCGATGCGGTGGAGCATGAGAAACCGGTGACGCCGATCGTGCTGGGCTGCTTCTACCTCGCGCGGCATCCGGTCACAAACGCACAGTACGAGCAGTTCGACCCCGGCCATCGCAGCAAGCGCGCCCCGTGGGCCGACGACCGCCACCCCGTCGTCTATGTGAACAGCCGCGAGGCGGAAAAATTCTGCCAATGGCTCTCGGCGAAAGAGGGGAAAAAGTACCGCCTGCCGACCGAGGCCGAGTGGGAATACGCCGCGCGCGGGACGGAAAACCGCGCCTTCCCGTGGGGCGAGCGTTTGGACGCCGGGCACTACGCCAACTTCGCGGACAAGCGCACCGCTTTTGCCTGGCGCGACACGGTCATTGACGACGGCTTTGCCGAAACCGCGCCCGTCGGCAGCTACCCGCGCGGCGCGAGCCCGTTTGGCCTCGAGGATCTCGCGGGCAATGTCTTTGAGTGGTGCGCGGATTACTTCGAGGCCTACAAAGGCAAGGAGCGCACGAACCCGCGCGGCCCCTCGGGCGGCACGAAGCGCATCTATCGCGGCGGCAGTTGGAAATCGCGGCCCGGCAACCTCCGCACCAGCGCGCGCAATTTCAATCTGCCCGACTACTCCTCGAATGACGTGGGCTTCCGCGTCGCCTGCGAGTGCGGCGAGTAGCCGCGGGCTTTCGCCGCAAAACAAAACAGCCAGCCCTCGCGGACTGGCTGCTTTGAAAATTCGGAATGCGTCGGACGACTACGCCGGGCTGAAGCGGAACTTCGCTTTCGCGCGCTTGGCGTTGGCCTTGGCCTTGCGCTTGGTGCGCTGCGTGGGCGTCTCGAAAGCGCGCAGGCGGCGGATTTCGTCCATGATTCCCTCGGTGTCGAGTTTGCTCTTGAGACGTTTGAGAGCGCGGTCGATCGGCTCTCCTTTGCGAACGATGACTTCTGGCATGGTGTTTTTTCCTTGGCTGATTGGTTGAATTTGAAAAGTTTTGGCTTAGCGGAGTGCTAGGCTAGGGGGGCTCCCCCCGGTCGTCAATGCCGGGTTTTCGGGAAAAATCGGCCCTTCGGGGGAGGGGGTCACTCGGTTTCGATCCGGCGGCTCAGTCTCTCTTTAAGCTGCTGAAATTCAGCACTTTGAACTTTCGCCAGACAGGCTCTGGCGGCGTCTTTTAGGCCGAGTTTCAGGTAAATCCGGGTCAGATTCGTCTGGGCGAAGTCCTGCTGCGGGGTGATTTCGGCAAAGTGCTGCCAGGCGGCGAGGGCCACATTCCAGTCTGGCTTCGGGACGCTGTAAAAAGTCT
Organism: Chthoniobacter sp.; assembly: GCA_025351065.1. Taxonomy (GTDB): domain Bacteria; phylum Verrucomicrobiota; class Verrucomicrobiia; order Chthoniobacterales; family Chthoniobacteraceae; genus Chthoniobacter. Next base: position 2,549 of record JANXWQ010000199.1, read on the forward strand.
CGGCGTAGGCACGGGCGTAGTCGGGATTCAGCGGCGCGAGGCGGCTGGCGGCCGCGAAATGGGCGAGCGCCACGGCGAGCACGGCGGTTTCGTCGGGCTGCGCGGGGCTGAGCAGTTCGTGGCGGAAAAGAAAAGTCACGTTCGCGCAGGTGAAACGGTAGGCCGCATTTTCCGGCGCGCTCTCGACCGCGCGCGCATAAAATCCCGCCGCCTTTTTCGCCTCGCCCGCCGCGAGCCAGCTCCCGCCGAGATGATTGAGCACCACCGCATTCTTCGGCTCGATTTCCGCCGCCGTCTCCCACATCGCCACCGCGCGCTCCGGCTCGCCGATGCTCCACAAAAATTCCGCATGCCCGTTTCGCACCGCCGCCTCGCGCGGATATTTCGCGCCGAGATCGGCGTAGATTTTTTCCATTTTCCGCCACTCCTCCGCGCCCGACTGCCGCGCGAAAAGCGCCGTCTCCAGCAGCTTCGCCGCGCGTAACTCCTCCTGTGCCGACGGGCCCGCGGACGCTTCCGCGCAGGCCCTCGCGCCCGTCAGCGCGAGCAGCAGCGCGAACGCGAGCGCGGCCAGTTGACGCTGCGGGGCATCGTGTTTAGCTTCGCGGCGCAGTTGGGGAAACGGAGTCATTTTCGCGATGGTTCGAGCGCACTTTAGGTGCAGCAGTGCTCGGTGCCACCCGCGATTTTGACCATCCCTCCCGGACGCAAAAACCCCGCTATGCAGAAACTCGATTTTGGTGAAAAGCTCGAAGACATCGTCCGCCAGGACACCCGCTACGACCGCGAGGCCTACCTCTTTCTGCGCGATGCCCTCGATCACACCATCAAGCTGCGCAAGAAGGCCAAGGAACCCGACCAGCACGTCACCGGCCAGCAGCTCCTCGACGGCATCCGCCAGTACGCGCTGAAGCAGTTCGGCCCGATGGTGCCGACCGTTTTCGAGTACTGGGGCGTGCAGCGCGGCCAGGATTTCGGCGAGATGGTTTTCAACTTCATCCGCGTCGGCATTTTCGGAAAAACCGAGACCGATTCGATCGAGGACTTCAAAGGCGGTTACACCTTCCACGACGCCTTCGTCGCGCCTTTCCTCCCGGAGAAACCGCCCGTCCACACCCGCATCCCCGCGCCAGCCCCGGCGGAGGAACTGCTCTGAACCGCCCCGCGGCCTGACGCCGCCCGCCGCCTGCCGACTATGGATTCCTTTGCCCACACCGCTGCCGTGCCGCCACCGGCCGCGATCCAGTTTCCCGCCGTCACCGCGCGCACTTCCACACTGCCAAACGGCCTCGGCATCATCGTCCAGGAAGACCGCAGCGCGCCGGTCGCCAGCGTGCAGGTGTGGGTTGAAACAGGGAGCATCTACGAGGACCGGCAGCTCGGTGCGGGGATGTCGCACATGCTGGAGCACATGCTTTTCAAAGGCACCGCCACCCGCGGTGCGAGCGAGTTTGCCCAGCGCATCCAAGACGCCGGCGGCTACATCAATGCCTACACGTCCTTCGACCGCACCGTGTACTGGATCGACATCCCGGCCAAAGGCGTGCCCGTCGCCCTCGACCTGCTCGCCGATGCGGTGATGAACTCCACGCTCCCGCCCGACGAATACGTGAAAGAGCAGGAGGTCATCCGCCGCGAATTCGCGATGGGCAACGACGACCCCGACCGCGTCAGCAGCCAGACGCTTTTCGCCACGGCTTTCCGCGAGCACCCGTACCGCCACCCGATCATCGGCCACCTCGACGTCTTCAACGCCCTCAGCCGCGACACCGTGCTGGCTTACTACAAGGCGCGCTACGTCCCGAATAACATGTTCTTCGTCGTGGTCGGCGACGTGGATGAAACCGCTGTGCGCTCACAGCTCGCGGAGATTTTTGCCAAACATCCGCGTCAGGCTTTGCCGCCCGTTTTCATCCCAGCGGAGCCCGCGCAGCTCGGGCGGCGCGAGGCCCACATCGAGTTCGCGACCGAACTCACGCGCCTGCACCTCGCCTGGCACGTCCCGTCCGCCGCGCACGCCGACATCCCCGCGCTCGATGTCGCGGCGACGGTGCTCGGCGGCGGGCGCAGCTCGCGCTTTTACAAAAAGCTCCGCGAAGAACTCGCGCTCGTGCATTCAGCCGACGCGTGGTGCTACGCGCCGGGCGAGTGCGGGATTTTCGGCGTCGATGCCGTGCTTGATCCCGGCCAGCGCCCCGCCGCCGAGGCGGAAATCTTCCGCCTCATCGCCGAACTGCGCGACGGCGGCGTGACCGGGCGCGAACTCGCCAAAGCCTGCAAAGCCTCGCTCAGCCACCAACTCCAGTCCGTGACCACCATGCGCGGACGCGCCTCCGACCTCGGCTCCAACTGGCTCCTCGCCCGCAACCTCGACTTTTCCCGCGACTACCTCGACGCCATCCAGCGCGTCACCGCCGACGACATCCGCCGCGTCCTCACCACCTATCTCACCGACCGCAACCTCACCGCCGTCTCGCTCAACCCCGAGGGCTCGCTCGCAAAAACGGGCGCGGCGGCGGCGGCGCGCACGGCGGGTGAAATCCAAATGTTCGAACTGTCGAACGGCCTGCGCCTGCTCGTCCGCGAAGACCCGCGCCTCCCGCTCGTCTCGCTCAACGCCTCGTTCAAAGCCGGCCTGCTCGCCGAGACCGCAACGGACAACGGCATCACCCGTCTGCTCGCCAAAGTGCTCATCAAAGGCACCACGACCCGCACCGCCGAGCAGCTCGCCGACGAAATCGAAGACCTCGGTGGCGGCCTCGCCAGCGACGCGGGCAGCAACAGCCTCAGCGTCTCCGCCCGCGTCATGCAGCCCGACTTGCGCGCCGGACTTTCGCTCCTCGCCGACGTGCTGCTCCACGCCACGCTGCCGGAAAAAGCCGTCGCCCGCGAAAAGGACGCGCAGCTCGCCGCCATCAAAGCCGAGGAGGAGGAGATGACCGTTCTCGCGCGCAATCTTCTCCGCGAAAATCTTTTCGGCGCGCACCCCTACGGCCTGCGCGGCGCCGGCACACCCGAGAGCGTCGCCCGCCTCACACGCGACGACCTCCTCACCTTCCGCGACCGCCACCTCGTCGCGCGCAACGGCGTGCTCGCCATCTTCGGCGACGTGCGCGCGGACGAAGTGCGCGCCCTCGCCGAGGACGCGTTCGCGTCCTTGCCCGCCGGCGCCCCCGCCTTCATCGCCGTGCCCGCGCCGCCCGCGCTCGCCGCCTCGCGCGAGGTCGAGCGGATCGAGGAAAAAGAGCAGGCCGTCCTCATGGTCGGCTTCCCCGGCATCGACATTTTCAGCCCCGACTCCGCCGCGCTCGACCTGCTCGACGAAGCGTGCAGCGATCTCGGCTCCCGCCTTTTTCTCCGCATCCGCGAGGAGATGGGCCTCGCCTACTTCGTCGGCAGCAGCCACATGGCCGGCCTCGCGCGCGGCATGTTCACCTTCTACCTCGGCACCGCGCCGGAAAAAATCGCCGACGTGAAAGCCGCGCTCCACGAGGAAATCGCCAAGCTCGCCCACGCCGGCCTCACCGCCGCGGAGGTCGCCCGCGCGCGGGAAAAAAGCATCGGCCAAATGGAAATCCGGCACCAGAGCAATGGCGCATTCGCCTACCAGGCGGCGCTCAGCGAACTCTACGGCCTCGGCCACAGCTACCACCTCACCCAGCGCCGCGAAC
>JANXWQ010000250.1 GCA_025351065.1 Chthoniobacter sp.
ATGATCGCGTCCGTCAGCGGCAGCGGCGTGCCCGAAAGAAACTCCTCCTTCGTCGCCGTGTAGCTGCTGCCCTGCGGCTTCAGCGTGAGCGCGTACATTTTCCCCCAACTCCAGTCGCAGCAAAACATCGCCTCCTGCCACTTCGCCGGAAATTTCGCGCCGTAGCCGAAGGTCACGCCCGTCGGCGAGCCTGGCCCGATGTTGATGACCGGCGGCAGATTGTCGGGATACCACTCCGGGCGCTTGCCCGCGCCATTGCGCCAGCCGAACTCCGCGCCGCTCACCACATGGCACACCCGCGTGGGCCGGTACCACGGCGTGTTGAAGTCGTACTCCATGTCCGCGTCGTAGGTGAAAAGCTCGCCGTCGCGATTGAAGGCCGCGTCGTAGATATTGCGGAAGCCCGTGGCGTAGCGGTCCCACACCTGCCCGTCCGGCGAGATGCGATAGATCGTCCCGCCCGGCCCCAGCACATCGCGCATGAAGCCGCGCCCGTCCGGCATCCGCGGCAGCAGATGATCCTCGCCCCACACCAGCGGCACACTCGAGGTCGTCGTCTCGATTCGCTTCGCCTGATTTCCGCAGACGAGAAAGAGCGACTTCCCATCCGGCGCGAGCACCACCGCATGCACCCCATGATCCCCACGCGCCTCCAGGCCGCGGATCTTCTCCACCTTGTCCAGCACATCGTCGCCCTTCGACGAAGTCACCCGGTACAGCCCGCAATTCTCCGCGTTCTCGTAATCGTTCACCCCCACCCACAACGCGCCAAACGCCCACAGCATCCCGTTCGCCGCCTTGATCGGCGCGGGCACTTTCTCGATCGTCGCCGGATCGAGCGGCTGCCCCGCCGCCGGCGGCGCAAAGCGGTAGATCGCCCCGTACTGGTCGCCCGCGTAGATGCGCCCCTTGTCATCCGTGCAAAGCGAAACCCACGACCCCTGCTCCGCCGCCGGCACCGAGTACAGCAGCTCGACGGCGAAGCCTTTCGCCACCTTGATCCGCTCCGGCGGCGTGGCCTTGTTTTCATTCGCCGGAGCGTCAGCGGCAAAGGACGTGGCAGCGGCGAGAGCGAAAAGCGGGAGGAGAAATTTCATGCGCCAATTCGGGACGGCGAACCGCCCCGCGTCGAGTTCTTTCGCGGCGCGCGCGCTGTAGGGGAAGCTGTCAGCTTCCCCTACAGCCGCGGCGCTATCGCTCCCGCACGTTCCGAAACGGATAGCTCTGCACGATCCCCATCACCACGCTGCTGAACCGGTAGCCGTCCTTCGCCGCGGCGCGCTGGATCTCCTGCACCGCGGGCATGTCGTAAATCTCCAGCTTCCGCCCGATCGCGTAGCTGAGCAGGTGCTCGATGAAGCCGCGCACAAACTCCTCCGGCTTCTCCATCAGCGCGGCCTTGAAGCCGGCGGGGCCGTCGAAGGCGCGGCCATTCCACTCGGCGTGCGCGTCCACGGGCTGCTGACCGTCGCGCGTGCGGCTCGCGCCGATGGGGTCGAACGCCTCCAGCGCGAAGCCCGGCGGGTCGAGCCGGATGTGGCAGGAAAAGCACGCGGGCTGGTCGCGATGCTGCTCGAACTTCTGCCGCACGCTCTGCGCGGTCGGCGAAGTTTTCTCCGCGTCCTTGAGTACGAAGGCGATCTTCGGCTCCTGCGGCGGGCGGTTGAAAACCGTCTCCAGCAGCCATGCCCCGCGTTTCACCGGGCTCGTGCGAAACGGCAGCGAGGTCACGGTCAGCGGCCCGGCCATGGTGAGGAAACCGCCGCGCGATTTCTCCGGCAGCGCCACGCGGTACCACGCGCTGTTGGTCTTCGCGGAGACGAGCGTGCTGTCGTCGCCGGGCCGCTTCGCCAGCGCGCCAGCGGGTAGCGCGGCCTCGAGCCCGTAGTGCCGCGCGAGCTGCGGGTTCAGCCAGGTGTAGTTGGCGTCCACGAAATCGAGGATGCTGCGATCCTCGACCAGCGCCGTCTCGAAGAGCAGCAGCGCCTCCACGAGCATCGGGCTGTGCAGCGTGATCTTCCCCTGCTGGCCGGAGTAAAACGTCTTGAACAACTGCGGATCGGGCTTCGCGGTGTAGAGCTGATCGAGCCGCAGCCATTGGACCGCAAAGGATTCCGCCAGCTCGCGCACGCGCGGATCGTGCAGCAGGCGGCGCGTCTGCCGCTCGGCTTCATCGTGCAAACGGCCCGCGTCGGCGGCGGCGCGCAGTTCGGCGTCGGGCGGCGCGGACCACAGGAAATAGGCGAGGCGCGTGGCGAGTTCGTGACCGGTGAGCGGACGCACCGCCGGGCCTTTTTGCGCGGCCTCGGCGAGGTAGAGAAAATCCGGCGACGCCAGCACCACCGCGAGCGCCACACGCATCGCGCCGTCGAAATTCGCGCCCGCCTTTTGCGCGTCCGCGAAAACACCCGCGTAACGCTCCACCTCGCGCTCCTCCACCGGCCGCCGGAAGGCCTGTGCGAGAAACCCGCCCAGCCGTTCGCGCACCACGCGCTGCCGGTCGCGCGGCGACACCTTCACCAGCGCCGCGCCCTTTTCCTCCGGCACGGCGATGCGCTTCGTTAGAAAGCCGAGATCATCCGCGAAGACATGGCTGCCGCTGAACTGCGAGCCGTCGAGCAGCAACTCGGTGATGTGCTCGCCCTCCGGCGCGCGGAAGCCGAAGAACGTGTTCCCCGCGCCTTCGCCGACCGGCAGCTTGTGCGCGAGCCGCGCCGTGCCGCCGCCGGTGAAGCGCACCGTCACCGTCACCGGCCCGCCCTCGCCCTTGCGGCTGAGCACGCACAGCCCCAGTTCGGCGAGCCCCTCGCCCGGCTGCCCGCCCTCGACGGCGAGCGCGAGCGTGAGCTGTTTCGCGCCCTTCGTGTTGTTGGTGAAAAGCGATTCGCCCGACGTTTCATGCACCGTCGAAAATCCCGCGATCCACATTTCCTCGCGCGGCGTGATGACCAGCGCCTTCTCGCGACTGAGGCCAAAGCGCACGCGCACCGGCGAGCCAGCCTTCACCACGAGACTCCGCGCCGTCGCATCCCACACGCCGCCGACGCCCTCCGGCACCGCCGCGCGCACGCCAAAGCGATGCTGGTAGGTCGTGCCCGCCACGTCGCCATCGCGCGCTTCGTTCGGCACGTTGAAATTCGGCGCGAAGTCCGCCACCGCATCAAACGTCAGCGCGTCGCCCGCGGGCTGCACGCCCGCATTCGCCACCGCGCGCAACGGCACCGCCGGGTCGGCGATGAGCCCGCGGAAAATGGCGCTCTGCTCCGCGAGCTTCGGGCTGTGCGTGATCGCGCGGCCCAGCGCGAGATAGCGTTCGAGCAGCAGCGGCGAAATGTTCATCGCCTCGCCGCGATTGTGAAAGCCGTGCTCGGCGCGGTTCTCGCCCGGCAGGCCGGCATCGGGCAGCAGCACCGCGTATTTCAGGCCGAATTCACGCACCGGAATTTCGAGCCGGTCCGCCATCCTGCCCGCAGCGGGATCGAAGTATTTGCCATCCACCGGCAGCCGCTCCGGGAAGACGAAGACATCGAGCTTCAGCCCGAAAAGATCGCGCACCGTGTTGTTGTATTCCAGCCGCGTGAGCCGCCGCAGCACCGCCCGGCCCGGATCGCGCGCGCCGAGCTTCGGATCAGGCCGCGCGGCGATGTCCGCGATCCACGCGAGCAGCTTCGCGCGCTCCGCGTCCGTGGGCTGCGCGTCGCGCTTCGGCGGCGGCATCTGGTGCGACTCGACCTTGTTGAAAACCGACGCCCACACCTCGCGATCCGCCAGCACCGCCGCATCGTCGCCGAAGCGTTCGAGATTCACGCCACCCTTCGGCTTCTTCTCATCGCCGTGACAGTCAAAGCAATGCGCCTCCAGCAGCGGCCGCACATCACGCGCGAAATCCGGCGCGGCCTGCGCGCTCGCGGCGGCGCAGAGAAAGGCGAGGACGCGGCGGCTCATCGCGCGACATGCTGCGCAGCAGCGGTAGGGACGGCACTCCGTGCCGTCCGGGGCGAGCGCAGCGAGGCGGCGGGTGGGAAGTGCGCGGCATCTGACGCGCCCACCGCCTCGCAAACGCTCGCCCGGCGGACGGCATGGAGTGCCGTCCCTACCCGGCTTCGCCGACACGTTTCACGGTTTTTCACGCGCGGATTTGGCTGATCGCGCCGGTGCTGTCGGCGAAGCGTTCCCGCTTCACCCCGGCGGATTGCGCGAGCGTGAGCCAGAGATTCGCCAGCGGCACTTCGCCGGCAAAGTGGTGGTGCGCGCCGGGCGTGAGCGCGCCGCCAGCGCGGCCCGCGAGGAGCACTTCGAGATCGGAGTATTTGTGCGAATCGCCGTCGCTCAGTCCGCTGCCCATCACGACGCAGCACGAGTCGAGCAGCGTCCCCTCGCCTTCGCGGATGCCGCGCAGCCGCTCGACGACATGCGCGAACAGCGCGACGTGAAAGCGGTCGATCTTCGTCAGCGCGGCCTTGGCCTCATCGCCTTTCGTGTGCGTGAGAACGTGATGGTTCTGCGGCTTGTCGAAGACGCCGTGAAACATCCGCGGCGAGTCCCACCGCTCCGGGTCCACAATGAGCGAGGCCACGCGGGTGAGATCGTTTTGAAACGCGAGCACGATGAGGTCGCCCATCAGCCGCAGGTAATCGCCGCGCTGCTCGGGAATGCCCGCAGGCTCAGCCATCGGCGGCTTGCCGAGCCGCTTCGCCGCCTTCTCCGCCAGCTCCACGCGATGCTCCGTCGCGCGCACGCTTTCGAGATACTCGCCGAGCTTTTCCCGATCTGCCCGGCCTAGCCGAGCCTGCAGCGCCCTGGCATCCGCGAGCACCACATCCAGCACGCTGCGCGTCGGCCTTCCCGCCGTGCCGAAGAGCCGCTGAAAAACTGCGCGCGGATTTTTTTCCACGCCCGCCGCATAGCCCGGCGCGGCCCACGAGATGCACTCGTAGTAGCGCGTCTCCTTGCTGTCGGCGAAGTCGTTGCAGCTCAGCTCCAGCGACGGCAGCGCGGTCTCGCCGCCGACTTCGCGCGCGATGATTTGGTCGAGCGTGGTGTTCGTGGGAAAGCCGCCATCCAGCGTCTCGCCCGGCGGCGAACTCGTAAGCCAGCACGCCCCGCACTGCGCATGCACACCCGTGCCACCGACGAACGTCCGATCCAGCCCCGTGCAAATCGTGATCTCCTTCCGCAGCGCCGCGAGCGGCTCCAGCGCGGGCGTCAGCTCCCAGTCCGCGCCCGTAGTTTTGGGCGCAAAGGTCTGCTGGTTGTAGCCATTCGGCGTGTAGAGAAAAGCGAAGCGCTGCGGCAGCTTCGCGGCGGCGGCAGCGCCGGCGCGCGGCGTCATCGACTCCAGCCACGGCAGAGCGAGGGTGACGCCGAGCCCGCGGAGAAAAGTGCGACGGTGCATAAAGTGGCCTCGGCTTTAACCCAAAGTCCGGCGGCAAGCCATCCTCGATCACGACCCGGTCATGGGATGGCGTGTTTTTTTTTGCCGCCGCCAAAGGATGCGGCTCGCCGGCCCGGCACAGTCGTGGGAGGTTTCGCCCATGCCCCAGCGCCCAAGCAAAAAAGTAAAAAGACAGCCCGCCCAAAAACCGGGCGCGCAAGACGCCACCGCGCCCGCGCAAGGTTCGCAGCAGCGCCATCGCAACGAGACGACCAAGTCGATCCTGGCAAAATTCCAGGGCCGGAAATCGATTTGACCGCGACTCGTGGCGCTCAACGCGCGGCGAACAGCTTCCAGTAATTCCGCGGCTCGCCGAGCGCGGCGCGGTAGCTCGTTTCGCCCATGACGAGGCGCGTGAGCCGCTCGCTGAGCCGCTGGCCGTGGCGCGTGAGCAGCCAGGCGCGGGCGCGGGGGAAATCGTAAACGACGCGGGCCACGGCGCGGGCGAGGCGCAGCTCGGGGAGCAGCGTGGCCTGCAAATGCGCGCGGTAGGCATGGCGCGCGGCGGCTTCGTCGGAGCGATTTTCGAGAATGGCGCGCGCCGCGAGCTGACCGCTGTGGATCGCGCCGGAAATGCCTTCCGCCATGAGTGGATCGGCGAGGCCCGCGGCGTCGCCGATGGGAAAAATGCGCGGCGCAGCGCACAGCCCGGCGCGCGGGCGCACGGGAATCATAAAGCCGTGGCGCTCCTCGCTCCGCGGGGTGATGCCGAGGTGCGCGAGGTAGCGGGCGTATTCGTCGTTCAGATTGCACGAGCCGCGGCGCGTGGTGAGCACGCCGATGGAAAGGTGCCCGCGCTTGGGAAAAACCCACGCGTAGCCGTGCGGCGTGAGGCCGAAATCAAAACGGGCGGCGTGGTGGAATTTTTCAAACTCCGCGGCGTCCACGCTGACCTCGCACTCCAGCGCCGGGATGACGTGGCGCAGCTCCGCCAACCCGCACTGCCGCGCGACGACGCTGCCCACGCCATCCGCCGCGATGACGAACCGCGCGGTGATCGCACCCGCCTTTGTCCGCAGCTCCACCGCTTCCGCCTCGCGCACCACGGCCACCACCGCGGCACCAGCGAGCAGTTTCGCCCCGGCCTCCTGCGCGGCGGTGGTGATGAGGTGATCGAAGCGATCCCGCATGACCATCGAAACGACGGGCTGCGCGCGCTGCGTGGTGAAACTGAGCGCGGGAGCGTGATGATGCAGTTCCGCGGAAAAGCACTCGCGCTCCACCACCGCGCGCACATCGAGCGGCAGCAGCCCGACGGTGCGCCCGAGCAGCCCGCCGCCGCACGTCTTGTAACGCGGCGGCACCGCTTTTTCCAAAATCGCCACGCGCAACCCGCCCCGGCTCAGCGCCAGCGCCGCCGCACTTCCGCCCGGCCCCGCGCCCACGACTGCCACATCGTAGTCCGGCGCGGACGTTGCGAGGCGGCTGGTCATCGGTGCAAAAAAAATCGCGCGCCGCCCGCCCAGCAAAAAGCGCTTCGACCGTGAGACCGAAGCGCTTTTTGAAAGACGGGCGGCGGGCTTAGTTCGCGGACGCCGGAGCGGGATCGACGTTCACGCGGCGGCCTTCGCGGTCGAAACGCACGCGGCCGGGGACGAGCGCCCAGATGGTGTAGTCGCGGCCGAGCCCGACATTTTTGCCGGGCAGAAACTTCGTGCCGCGCTGGCGGATGATGATGTTGCCGGCCTCGACGACCTGGCTGCCGAATTTTTTGACGCCGAGCCGTTTGCTGACGCTGTCGCGCCCGTTCTTGACTGAGCCTTGACCTTTTTTATGTGCCATAAAAGTGGGGAGTGAAAGCGGAGTGCGGACTAGCCGGTGATGCCGGTGATTTTCACGCGGGTGAGGTGCTGCCGGTGGCCGACGGTGCGGTGGTAGCCCTTGCGGCGGCGGAATTTGAAGTTGATGAGCTTCGGCCCGCGAAACTGCTCCATGATCTCGGCGGTCACGCTCGCGCCCTTGAGCACGCCGCCGGTCTTGATACTGGAGCCTTCGCCGACGAAGAGCACTTCGGAGAAAGTGGTCTCGCTGCCGGGTTCTGCGTCGAGCTTTTCGATCTCGATCACATCGCCCTGCGCGACGCGGTATTGCTTGCCGCCGGTTTTGAAAATTGCGTATGCCATATGGGTGCTTAGTTGGAAAAAAGGAGCGGGACGGTGCCACGCCCGGTTCAGGGTGACAAGGTGAATTTTCGCCGATTTTCCAACCGGAAAAAACTGCATCCGCCTCGCGGAAAGGCTCGCGAAAGCCCGTGGTCAGGGCTTCGGCGCGGGGTCGAGATTCAGCGCGGGCACCGGGGCCGCTGGGGTGCGCAAATCCGGCAGGCCGTAGACCGGCGTGGAGTTGGGCCGCACGATGGAGGTGATGGCGGTCTGCGACGGCGTCTTGTGGTTCGCCACCACGAGGCGCGGCGGTTTGGCCCCCCACGCGGGGATGTCCGTCGTGGCGATGCGGAAGGCCTCGGTGCGGAAATTGGCGGAGACATTCTGCTGCCCGTAGCCGGCTTCGAAGTAATACACCGGCACGTAGCGGTAGCTCACCGTATAGCCCTTGGCGTAGTAGCGCATGGTCGGGCGATAATAGATGGGCTCGTTGCGCCGCTCATTGCCACGGTCGCCGCCGGAGCGGTAGGTGCGGTCTTCGCCGCCGTACCAAGGGCGGTACGTGCCGTAGCCGGGGTCGTCGTCGTAGGCGGAAGCGGCCAGCGGCAGGCCGAAGACGAGCGCGGAACCGAGGGCGAGGAGGGCGGATTTATTCATGAGGGCCAGGAAGGGTTGCGGGTCTTGTGCCACCGATGCGCGGCATCGTCCAGCAATTCGTTTTTGCTCAGCCGCCAAGATACGCGGCGCGGACTTCGGCATTCTCCCGGAGAGCGGCGGACTTGTCCTCGAGGATGATCCGCCCCGTCTCCAGCACATAGCCGTAATGCGAGACCTCCAGCGCGAGGTTGGCGTTCTGCTCGACGAGCAAAATGGTCAGCCCCAGCTCGCGGTTGATCTCCACGATCTTTTCAAAAATTGTTTTCACCAGCAGCGGCGCGATGCCGAGCGAGGGCTCATCAAGCATCAGGCATTTCGGTTTGCTCATCAGCGCGCGGCCGATGGCGAGCATCTGCTGCTCACCGCCGCTGAGCGTGCCGGCGGCCTGCCACTCGCGCTCCTTCAGCCGGGGGAAGATGCCAAAGACGTAGTCCATGTCCTTGGCGATGCCCGCCTTGTCATTCCGCAGATACGCGCCCATGCGGAGGTTTTCGAGCACGCTGAGATTGGCAAAAACCATGCGCCCCTCGGGTGCCTGCGCCACGCCGCGCCCGACGATGAGATGCGGCGCGAGCCCGCCGATGTCGTGCCCGTCGAAATGGATCACCCCCGAACGCGGCTTCACGAGCCCCGAGATGGCGCGCAGCGTGGTGCTTTTCCCCGCGCCATTCGCACCGATGAGCGTCACGATCTGCCCCGCCTCGACCTGGAGCGAAATGCCGTGCAGCGCGCTGATCGCGCCGTAGTTCACATGGAGATCCTTGACGTGCAGCATGGCCTAGTCGGTTCCCAAATACGCCGCGATGACCTTCGGATCGGCGCGGATTTCCGCGGGCGTGCCCTCGGCGATTTTCTTGCCGTAGTCGAGCACGTTGATCCGCTCGCAGATGCCCATGACCACTTTCATGTCGTGCTCCACGAGCAGCACCGAGATTTGGAATTTGTCCTTCACAAAACGGATCAGCTCCATGAGCTGCTGCTTCTCCGTGGGGTTCATGCCGGCGGCGGGCTCGTCGAGCAGCAGCAGCTTCGGCTGCGTGGCCAGCGCGCGGACGATTTCGAGCCGGCGCTGATCGCCGTAGGGCAGCGACTTTCCGAGCGAGTCGTGAACATCATCGAGGCTGAAAATTTTCAGCAGCTCCATGGCCTCGTGCTGCACGCGGGCCTCGGTTTCGCGAAAGGCTTTGCCGCGCAGCAGCGCGTCGCGCACCCGTTGCGCGCGGTTGCCCTGCATGGCGGTGCGGACGTTGTCGAAAACGGTCATCGAGGCAAACAGCCGGATGTTTTGGAAAGTCCGCGAAATCCCGCGCAGCGAGAGCACCGCGGGGTTCACGCCTGCCGTCGGTTTTCCGCCAAAGTCGATGCGCCCGGATGTGGGCTGATAGACGCCGGTAATGAGGTTGAACGCCGTGGTTTTGCCCGCGCCGTTCGGCCCGATGAGCCCGACCAGCTCGCGCTCGCCGATGCGCAGGTCCAACTCGCTGACCGCGGTGAGCCCGCCGAATTTGATCGTCACCTTTTCGCAATCGAGCAGCGCGCTCACGACTGCGCTCCCTTTTTGCCAAACGTGAACAGCCCCTGCGGACGCGTAAGCATGAGCCCGATGATGAGCAGCGAATAAATGATCATCCGGTACTCCGCCACGCCGCGCAGCAGCTCCGGCAGGATGGTCAGGATGACCGCCGCGCAAATCACGCCCGCCGTGCGACCCATGCCGCCGAGGATGACCATGACCACGATCTCGATGCTCTTGATGAAATCGAATCCGTCCGGCTTGAGCACGAGCTTGTGGTGCGCGTAAAGCCCGCCCGCGATACCGGCGAAAAACGCGCCGACGACAAACGCGGTGACTTTGTAACGCATCGTATTGATGCCCATCGCGCTGGCCGCGATCTCGTCGTCATGCACGGCGATGAAGCCGCGCCCGTAGGTGGAATTCACCAGGCACGCGACGACATAGACCGTGACCGCCGCGAGCGCCCACGCCCAGCCGAAGGTCGTCAGTTTGCTGATGCCGGTCAGCCCGGTGGCTGCGCCAAAGAATTCGCTCGTCTGAAAAATCACGCGGATAATTTCGCCAAAACCGAGCGTGACGATGGCGAGATAGTCGCCGCGCAGCCGTAGCGAGGGCACACCCACAAACAGCCCCGCGAGCGCCGCCACAAGCCCGCCCGCGAGCAGCGCTCCGGCGAAAAGAAACGGCTGCGCGACCGGCGGCAGCGCCGCGCCGAAGACAAGCGTGAGCTTCGCCGCGGTGTAGCCGCCGACCGCCATGAAGCCCGCATGGCCGAGGCTGAACTGGCCGGTGTGCCCGTTGATGAGATTGAGCGAAACCGCGAGGATGATGTTGATGCCGACATCCACGGCGATGCCGAGGTAGTAGCGGTTGAACGCTCCCGAAATCATCGACAGCGCGACCGCCGCGACGATGGCAACGAGCAGAAAAATCTTCTCTTTTCCGCGCATCAGACTTTTTCGATTTGCAGTTTTCCCAGCAGCCCCGCGGGCCGGAAAAGCAGGATGAGGATGAGCAGGGCAAAGGCGATGCCGTCGCGGTAATTCGACAGCCCCGGCATGCCGCCGAAAAACGTCTCCAGCAGCCCAAGCACGATGCCTCCGAGCGCCGCGCCCGGCAGGTTGCCGATGCCGCCAAGTACCGCGGCGATGAAGGCGCGCAGCCCCGGCTGCACGCCCATCAGCGGCTCAATGCCCGGCGCGCGCATCGCATAAAAAATCCCCGCCACCGCCGCCAGCGCCGAACCCAGCCCGAACGTGAACGAAATGATCGCGTTCACATTCACGCCCATCAGCGCCGCCGCCTGCTCGTTGTGCGAAACCGCACGCATCGCCATGCCGATCTTTGTCCGCTGCACGATGAACCACATCACCGCGAGCAGCACCGCCGTGAGCACGAGCACCACGAGGTCATTGCTCGAAAAATGCAGCGCGCCAAAACCGAGGTCGTGCTTCGGCAGCAGTTGCGGAAACGACTTCGTCGCCGCGCCGAAAACCTTTTCATGCTGCCCCGCGAACTCGATGAACAGCGACACGCCGATGGCCGTAATCAGCACCGTCAGCCGCGGCCTTTTGCGCAGCGGGCGGTAGGCCAAAAACTCAATCGTCATCCCGATCACCGCGCAGATCGCCGCCGCCAGCACGATCACCACCAGCGCCGTCCACACGCTCTGCGCGCCAAGCATCGGCGCGATAAATGGCGCGAGGTAAAACGCCGAAAACGCCCCGAGCATGAGCACGTCCGAGTGCGCGAAATTGATGAACCGCAGCACGCCATAGACCATCGTGTAGCCCAGCGCGATGAGCGCGTAAATCGCACCCAGCGCGAGGCCGTTGATGAGCTGTTGCAGGAACCAATCCATGTCGGACGCGGCTCAGGGAGCGACCGTCTCGACGTAGGAAAACTTCCCGTCTTTCACTTTCAAAATCACCGCCGCCTTGTCGGCATCCCGCTGTTTATTGATCGTGATTTTGCCTGTCACCGCGTCAAACTCCTTCGTCTCCGCGAGCGCCGCCTGCACCTTCGGCCCCTCCGTACTCCCCGCGCGCTTGATCGCGTCCGCGAGAATCACCGCCGAATCGTAGCCGAGCGCCGCCATCGCGTCCGGCAGCTTGCCGATGTAGCGCTTTTTGTAAGCCTCCACGAACGCCTTCCCCTTCTCCCCGCCCGCATCCGGCGAGTAGTGCGTGCTGAAATAATTCCCCTCCACCGCTTCCTTGCCGATCTCCGTCAGCTTGTCGCTCTCCCAGCCGTCCCCGCCGAACATTGGCACCGTCAGCCCCACTTCCGTCGCCTGGATGCAAATCAGCGCCGCGTCGGTGTAGTAGCCGGGCACGAAGACGCCATCAGGGTTCGCGGCCTTGATCGCCGTGAGCTGGCCTTTGAAATCCTTGTCCCCGCCGTTATAATCCAACTCCGACACGATCTGTCCGCCCGCCTTCACAAAGCCCTCTTTGAAAAACTTCGCCAGCCCCTTCGAGTAGTCGCTCTTCACGTCGGTAAAAACCGCGACCTTTTGCGCCTTCAGCGTCTTCCTG
>JANXWQ010000265.1 GCA_025351065.1 Chthoniobacter sp.
CGTCGTCCACGAAGACGATTTCCAGCCGCCATGCGTGGCCGCCGAGCACGCGGATCAGCTCGCGGTAGAGCAGCGGCAGCATCTCGGATTCGTTCAGCCCCGGAACGACCACGGAAAGCGATTCCAACTCACGCATCGAAGGACTGCCGGAAGGTTTGGAGCCACTTGCGGGCGTTGGCGAGGTTCTGCTCGTACTGGGCGTCTTCGAGACTGACGGTGGCGGGCGCGGCGGCGGGACGGTCGCCGCGGGTGTAAAAGGAAAATTCCGTTTCCGGGAAATCCCACGCCAGCGCGGTGCCGGCGAGCGTCACGCGGTAGGCCTTCGCCGGCTTGTCGCGCTCGACAGTGAGCGCGTGCGCCAGCGCTTCGAGGCGGGCCGCGAGCCGGGTGTCACCCGCCGCCACGGCCTCCAGCCGGGTGGCGCGCAGTTGGCGCAGGAAAAGGCTGCGCAGGGCGTCGTCGAGATTCATACGAGGGCGGCGGCGGCTGGCTGATCGACCGGCGGATGCTGCGCGAGAACGTCATCGGCGATGGCAAAGATTTCCTCCGCACTGAGCGGCCATTTTTTCTCCAGCCGGGTGCTGGCGAGCAGGATTTTGGCGTGGTCCAGCATCGCGGAAAAAAAGCGGGCCGTGGTCGAGATTTCCGGGTAGCTGCCGTAGAGACAACCGTCGCACGCCTTGGTGATCGGCAGCACATGCTGATGCGGCTCGCGCCGCGCGTACTGGCGGGGAAAATCCGGCGCGAAAGTGGAGATGCGCTTGGTGAGGCGGTGGTCGCAGCACACGGCCATGTCGCCATTGGGAATGATCGTGAAATAGAGCGACGGCGAATCGCACACGCCGGCGTTTTTGCTACGCCATTTGAGCGGCTTGTGCTCGATAAAGTTCACGATGTCATCGAGGTAGATCGTGGAGTCGTAGAGCGGAAAGCCCTCGTCCTTCATCCGCTTCAGGTTCTCGATTTCGCGTTCGAGCGCGGGATATTTTTCCGGCGGAAAAATGAGCGACTGATCGTAGCTGCGGAAACCGCGCGGATCGTGCGGCTGGGCGATGTGCGCGGGCACCAGCGAGACATACCAGCCGATCTTTTTAGCGAAGCGGAGCACGTTCGCCACGTCGTACAGATTGCGATGGCTGAGCACGCAGCCGAGCGCGGCGAAGGAGTCTTTTTTCGGCAGGATGCGGGTGACGGCGGCGATGGTCCTGATGGCCTTGGCCCACGAGTTGTTCACCTCGCCGTTGAGGTAGTCCTGTTTCGACCCGACGAGCGTGTCGAGCGAGATGGAAATGTCGTGGCCCCCGGCGGCGACCGCGGCGCTGAGCGCCTCTTCGCTGGCCAGCCCGTTGGTCTGCATGCGCACATGGATGTGCCGCTCGGTGAAGGCGCGGATGATCTCCGGCAGATCGGCGCGGGCAAAGGGTTCGCCGCCGGTGAGCAGCACCACGCAGGTGCCGATTTCGGCAAGGTTGTCGGCGATCTTTTTGATCTCGTCCAGCGTGGCCTCGCGCACGTCGCTGTTGGCGTAGATGATGTTGCACTGCTGGCAGGCGAGGTTGCAGCGCGCGGTGATGTAGAACTGCACGTAAAGCGGACGGTCCTTGAGGAGCATCGCTTTGGCGATTTTGGCCGATTCAATGAGGCTGAACATTTTTTGGGGAGGCGAACGGCGAATATAGTCACGACGGCGCAATCGCCAAAACCATTCTCATGGCACGCGATGAAAAACCGACCATTGGGCGCTCACCGCCACCGGCGCAAAACCGCGTGCCGCGAGCGCCGCGTCGAGCGGAGCCTGCGGGCGGGGCACGCGCGAGAAAAAGGGCAGCCGCTCGCGCCAGGCCATGCCGTCGGCAACCGCCCCGCGGGTTTGCACCACCCAGACCAGCTCGGGGTGGGCGCGGAGGAGCGCGTCGAGCGCACCGAGCCGGTCGGCCAGCGGCAGGTTGTAGCCGCGCGTGCCGGAGTAGTAAAAAATCGTGGGATAAAGGTCGAAGCCGGACGTGTCCACGCGATGATCCGCCGCGACGAGCACCGTCTCGTCCTTGCCCGGATGGCAGCCCGCGAGCGCCCGCGCCGCCTCGTAGGCGCAGGTGTCGGGCCGGTAGAGATTCATCAAAGCGAGCCCCGTGCAGGCGAGCCAGAGCACGGCTACGCCGGCTTGGAGCGCCCGGCTTTTTCCCAGCCAGCCTGCCGGCCCGAGCGCGCCATCCAGCCCGAGTGCGGCCACGAGGCAAAACCACGGCAGCGCCGGCAGGTGATAGTAGCTGTGCTCCACGGGCCCGCCGGGGCCGAAGACCAGGTAGAAAAGCGCAATCCCCAGCCCCCAGCCGAGCAGCAGCGGATGCCGGCGGCAGGCCTTTTCCACCCACAGCCCGCGCAGCCAGAAAACCGCGAGCACCGGCGTCAGCCCGAGGACGCCCATGTAGCCCACGAGCTTCACGTAGTAGCGCGGGCTAAGCCGGTCCAGCGGCGTGCCAATGAATTCCCGGAGCACCGCCGCGGAGGACCATCCGGGGAAACTCTGCGTGTTGTAAAAAGTGATGACCCGCGACCACACGACCACGGCGGCCAGCGCGGCGAGCCCCACCAGCCAGACCTGCCAGCGCAGCAGAAAACGCGGGCCTTTGCGCGCCCAGCCGAGCACCAGCACGGGCACCGCGAGATGGACGATTTCGTTGCTTTTGATCACGAGCCCGAGCACGAGCGCCGCGCCCATCGCCAGCAGCCACCCGCCGCGATCCGTGTCGCACCATTGCAGGAAAGCGCCGAGCACCACGAGGGTGAGGCACAGCACCAACGTCTCCGGCTGAAACGACTGGCCGAAGAAAATGCTGAGCGGTGAAAAGGCGAAAATCAGCGCCGCCCAGCGCGCGGCGGAGGGCGGCAGGAGCTGCCGGCTGAGCCAGCAAAACAGCAGAAACGCCAGCGCCCAAAATCCAATCGTGGTCAGCCGGCCCGCGGCATCCAGATTCCCCGTGAGCTGGGCCAGCCGGCCGGCGAGGTGCATCTGGAGCGGGAGTTCCAGCACCACGGTGGCATCTTCACGGCCTTTCCAGTCGCCCCGCGTTTTCAGCCACGGGTAGCCGTCCTCGGCCAGATTTTTGGTCAAAGTCGCGGTGTGAACCTGCCGGATATTGTGCGCGTCGAGCAGCGGCCGCTGGATGCCGATGCAGCGGATGGCGATGCTGACCAGCAGCAGGACGAGGACAAACCTTCGGGTCATGGCAGGGAAAAATGCGGGTGGTGCGGAGCCGGTCTGCCGCACTGGCGGGACCGGAGCGCGCACCGTACCGAGCCGCCGCGCGCGCGGTAAAGCGGAAATCAAGCGCGGGCGTTTTCTTGCGCCCGGCCCGCCTTTTCCCCAGTCTCCGCGGCCTGATGCGCCCGCAATTTTCCATCATCACCCCGAGTTTTCGCCAACTGGACTGGCTCAAACTTTGTGCCGCCTCCATCGCCGACCAGACCGGCGCGACCGTCGAGCACATCGTGCAGGACGCAGGCACCGGGCCGGAACTCGAAGCCTGGGCGGCGCAGCAGCAAGCGCTCATGCTCCATGTGGAAAAAGACCGCGGCATGTACGACGCGGTCAACCGCGGGCTGCGCCGCGCTTCCGGCGAAATTCTCGCCTACCTGAACTGCGACGAGCAGTACCTGCCGGGGACGCTCGCGGCGGTGGCGGAATATTTCCGCCAGCATCCCGAGGTGGATGTCGTCTTCGGCAGCGTGGTCGTGGTAGATGGCGCGGGCCGCTACACCTGCACCCGCGCCGCGCTGCCACCGCTGGAATACCACACCTGGGTCTGCACGCTCGCGGTCTTCACCGCGGCGACTTTTTTCCGCCGCCGGCTGCTCGACGAGGAGAAGCTGTTTTTCAGCGACGACTGGCGCGATGTGGGCGATGCGGCGTGGGTGCTCGAACTGCTGCGGCGCAAGATTCGCATGGGCGTGCTCGGACAAATCACCACGGCTTTCGCCGACACCGGCGACAACATGAACATGAAACCCAACGCGCTGGCCGAGCAGGTGCGGCTGCGCGAATCCGCGCCGGCGTGGGTGCAAAAGTTCCGTCCGCTCTGGACCATGCAGCACCGGCTGCGGCGGCTGGTGCATGGGGTCTATCGGCCAAAGCCGTTGAGCTACTCGATCTACACCCACGAGAGCCCGTCCGCGCGCCAGACTTTCGATGTCGCCAAGCCGACGTTTCTTTGGCGCGGGCGCTTTTAGATACGGTGGAAAAGTCGAGCGACTGGCTGCGGAGCAGCGGTAGGGACGGCACTCCGTGCCGTCCGGGGCGAGCGCAGCGAGGCGGCGGGTGGGAAGAGGCGTGATTTTGCGGCTCTGGCCACCTCGCTCCGCTCGCCCAACGGACGGCACGGAGTGCCGTCCCTACCCGGCCGCGCCGGCGTTTTGCACCGTCTCTTAAGTCTCGCGGTAACGCTGCGCGATGGGCATGCGCCGGCCAACGCCGAAGGCTTTGCTGGTCACTTTCAGGCCGGGCGCAGCCTGGCGCCGTTTGTATTCGTTGAGGTCGATGAGGCGGACGATGCGCTCGACGGTCGCCCGGTCGAAACCGGCGCGCACGATGTCGGCGCGGGATTTTCCAGCGACGACGTAGGCTTCGAGAATCGCGTCTAGCACGTCGTACGACGGGAGCGAATCCTGGTCGGTCTGGTCGGGGCGCAGTTCGGCGGACGGCGGTTTGGTGATGGTGTTGCGCGGGATGATTTCGCGCTCACGGTTGATCCACTCGGAGAGGCGATAGACCACGGTTTTTGGCACGTCGCTGATGACGGCGAGGCCGCCGCACATGTCGCCGTAGAGCGTGCAGTAGCCGACGGCGAGTTCGCTTTTGTTGCCGGTGGTCAGCAGCAGCGAACCGAACTTATTCGACATCGCCATGAGGATGACGGCGCGCAGCCGGGCCTGGATGTTTTCCTCCGCGGTGTCCTCCGCACGGCCCGCGAAAACGCCCGCGAGCTGCCCTTTCGCGGCGAGAAACATCGGCTGGATCGGGATCACGTCGTACTGGATGCCGAGGTTCTCCGCGAGGCGGTGCGCGTCGTCGAAGCTGCCCTGCGAGGAGTATTGCGAGGGGAGCGAAACGCCCCGCACATTCTCGCGGCCCAGCGCCTCGGCGGCGATGACGGCGGTGAGCGCGGAGTCGATGCCGCCGCTGAGGCCGAGCACCGCCGACTTGAAGCCGCATTTGTGCAAGTAGTCGCGCAGCCCGAGGACGAGCGCGCGGTAGAGCTTTTCCTCATCCACCATCGGCGACGCCGTGATCGCGCTGGCGCTGTCTGTTTCGACGATGATGAAGTCCTCCGCGAAAGCCGCGCCCTCCGCGAGAAGCTGCCCACCGCTGCCGAAGACGAGGCTCATGCCGTCGAAGATCAGCTCGTCATTTCCGCCGACGGAATTGCAATAGACGAGCGGGCATTGCGCCGTCGCCGCGAGGCTGGAAAGCATCGCGTGGCGTGTGTTGTTTTTGCCGAGATGCCACGGCGAGGCGGAGACGTTGAAAAGGATTTCCGCACCGGCGGCGACGAGTTCGCGCGCCGGGTTGCGGCGATAGCGGCGGTCGTGCCAAAAGCCCTCGTCGTTCCACACATCCTCGCACACGGTCAGCCCGATTTTGCGCCCGTTGAATTCCACGGGCGCATTCTCCCGCGCCGGCTCGAAGTAGCGGTCTTCGTCAAAGACATCGTAGGTCGGCAGCAGCGTCTTCGCGCGCGTCGCGAGGATTTTTCCATTTTGCAAAAGGGCGACCGCGTTCACCGCCTCGCGGCCGGGGCGCAGGTCGTGCGCGCCCACGTAGCCGACCAGCATCCCCGTGGCGCCGCACGCCGCGGCGAGGCGTTCGAGCACGGCGAGGTTGTCGGCGATGAAGCGGCTTTTGTGCAGCAAATCGCGCGGCGGATAGCCGGTGACCGCGAGTTCGGGAAACACGACCAACTCGACCCCGGCAGCCACGCCGCGCCGGTAAGCAGCGAGGATTTTAGCTTCGTTGCCGGCGAGGTCGCCGACGGTCGTGTTGATCTGGGCGAGCGCGATTTTCATCAGGACCGAGGTCAGGCCCGCACGCTCAGAAACGCGGCCTGCGTGGGCCGCGAGCGGCTGACGGCGGCGTAGATTTTTGAAACCGCAAACCACGCTTCGGCCCCGAGCAGCGTGGCTGGCAAACCGAGCGCGATGCTCACCGCCTGCGCTATTTTGTGAACCAGCCCGCTCTCGCGCGTGAAGAGCGGCTGAAACCAGTAAAGCCACGGGTCGGCCTCGAGATAAGTCCGCACGCGCAGGCCCGCCGCCTCGTTGAAGGCGTGGATTTTTTCCCGATCCAAACGCTGGACGTGATGCGGGTCCATGATGCGTTCGTTCAGCGGCACCAAGCCCAGAAAGACGCCGGAGGGCGTCAGGCACTCGCGCATTTTTTTCAGGAACGTGACGGGGTCGGGCAGGTGTTCGAGGACGTGGCTGCACAGGATTACATCGTACGGCCGGTCGAGCAGCGCATGCGTGTCCCAGCTCTCAATTTCGATCACCCGCAAATCCGCGCCGCCACCCCCGCGCTCCTGCAGCATTGCGCGCACGGCCTCCACATTCAGCGGATCGATCTCCACGCCAAACAGCCGGCTGTCCGGCGGGCAGTAGCGAAAAAAAGTCCCCGCGCCGAAGCCGTAATCGAGGATGTCCTTGTCCGCCAAACTCACGCCCGCCCGGCGGCAGAGCGCGAGCGCAAGCAGCACTTTGCCCATGCGCAAATAGGCCGCGTGGTGCAGCCAGCTTTGCCGTCCGCGATAGCATTCCTTAAAGCTGCTTTGGTCGGCATCGATGACGGGCGTCTGGCTCATGCGCGGTAAATTACTTCCTCCGCCCGGTGATCGAAACCGCGCCGTGCGGATGCCGCGGCGCAACGGCAAAACCCTCCGCCTCCAGCCAGCGCGCCACGGTTTCAAAAGTCTGCGGATGATCGTGCGCGGGCGAATACATGTCGAAAGTATCGAGCCGCACCCATTCGCGAAAATCCGCCGCGCTCAGCGGGATGCCCTGCAAGTGCGCGCACGAAACCGGCAGCATGCGCATCATGATCCGCCCCAGCGTGCCGAGGTGGCGGGCGAGGCAGTTGACCGGCCAGCAGAGCGCTTCGAGGGCGATGGAAAATGATTCCGTCTGGCTGATCGACAGCCGCTTCGTGATCGGGCGGAGCAGATATTTGAAGCCGATCGTCCCGACGAATGACTTCCAGCACAGTTCGTAAATCCAAAAGCCCCCCTGCCCGCCGTGGGCGGTTTTTTTGAGAATGCTTTTCACCGCGCGCTCGGGGTCGGGCGTGTGCTGGATCACGCCGATGCAATACACGAAATCGAACGCGCCGTCCTTGAATGGCAGCTCGAAAATGGAGCCCTGCACGCACTCCAGCCGCCCGCTGCCGCCGAGGTTTTCGCGGCACGCATCCACGGCGCGGCTGAGATCGAGCGCCACCACTTCCGCCCCGGCGGCCAGCGCCACTTCCGCGAAGCGCCCGGAGCCGCAGCCGACATCCAGCACGCGGCGTCCGCGCAGGTTTTCCGGGGTCCATTCGGTGATTGAGTAAAAGCGGTCGTGGGAGAAAGTGGAGCCGTTGTTCGAGTCGAGCTGGAGGCGCGCGTACTTGTTCCACTGGTGGCCGAAAGAGCCCGCGTATTCCTCATCCGGCACGAAGCGCGGAATCCCG
Organism: Chthoniobacter sp.; assembly: GCA_025351065.1. Taxonomy (GTDB): domain Bacteria; phylum Verrucomicrobiota; class Verrucomicrobiia; order Chthoniobacterales; family Chthoniobacteraceae; genus Chthoniobacter. The sequence continues at coordinate 7,715 of JANXWQ010000265.1, forward strand.
CCGATGATCGGGAAAGTGCGCGCGCATGCCGCGCAGGCGAGTTCGCCCGCGAGGATGTCCGCCTCGCCGGCGGGCGCGTTGGCGAGCGTGAGATCGCCGCGGCATTGCGGGCAGGCGAGGAGCGTGAGGAGCGCGGGTTTCATGGCGGATGCGGGCGGCGAATGTCGTGAGCAGGCGCGGCAAAATCAACCCTCGCCGCAAAAGCGGTCGGCCCAGACCTCGAAGGCCACGACGGCATGCAGCTTGCGCGCAAAATTTCGCCGGCCACCGAGGTGGGCCTGCACGTAGGAGGCCAGCGCTTCGGGGTTCAAAAGGCCGCGGCGGCGGGTGCGTTCGGGGCTGGTGTATTCGCGGAGCACATCGCGCAGCGGGCCGCGGAACCAGCTCTCGATG
>JANXWQ010000350.1 GCA_025351065.1 Chthoniobacter sp.
GCCGCTGGGTTCGCGGTGGCGGTTCATGGCGAACCAGTCGCCGCAGATGCGGACCTCTTTTGTCGCGAGCCAGCGCGCGGCTTTTTGGATGGGTTCGCTTTGCACCGGCACGCCGCTTTCGCGCAGGGCGATGAGATTGATGGCGGTGTCCCAGACGGGCGAGAGGCACGGCTGGATGCGGAAGTCGCCGGGGTCATCGACGAAGAGGCCCTCGAAGTCGCGCTTGGCCTTCACGTAAAGCGGGTGGTCTTTGGCGTAGCCGAGGGCTTTGAGCGCGATGAGGGAGTTGAGCATCGCGGGGAAAATCGTGCCGAGTCCGTCGCTGCCCTCGCCCATGCGCTCGGTCATCCAGGCTTCGGCGCTCGCGAGCGCGGTCTGGCGGCCGGGTTTCCACGGGAGCTTGTGCAGGAGTTTGAGGGCGGCGTCGCAGACGAGGAAGAAATTCGGCCACGAAAAGCGCGGGCCGCTGCGGCTGAGGCCGAGGAAGCTCTGCTCGGAGCCGACGGGATACAGCTCATGGAGTTGCTGGTCGGCGGGCAGTGCGCGCGTGGGCTTGTGGTGGTTGAGCAGCGCAAGCGGGATGAGCATCGCGCGGCTCCAGCTCGACATTTTGTAGATCGAGAAAAAGAACCACTCCGGCATGAAGATCATCTCGACCGGGACGGTGGGCAGATACTTCCACGGGAACTGCCCGAGCAGCGCGAGGTAGAGCTTCGAGTAGGTGTTCATCTGCGGGATGCCGCCGAGCCGCAGCACGCAGGCGCGCGCCTCCTGCATCCACGGCTGCGTGGGCGCGTGGCCCGCGAGCTTGAGCGCGAAGTAGGCTTTGACGCAGGCGTTCACCTCGCTGGGGCCGCCCTCGTAGATGTTCCAGCCGCCGTCCGCGAGCTGCCGCCGCCGGATGTGCGCGACGCACTTTTCCTGCAGGACCGCGTCCACCTCATCCGCCCAGTGCATGAAGAGCACGTAGTCCGAGCAGAGCGTGCTATCGACGAAAAGCTCGCCGACCCAGTAGCCGTCGTCGTGCTGGAGGCGGAGGAGGTTTTCCTGCGCGCGGGCGATGCCTCGATCGAGCGCGGAGCGGCTCTGGCTCAGCGTCTCCGCTGCATCGGGGGCGAAGAACTCGGGCGTTTCGGCTTCGTCGTTCGCGTGGTAGGACACGGCTTTGGAAGAAGACTAAACCGTGACCGGAGTTTGCGCAGGCGCGTCTTTTTTGCCGGTGAGATGGCCGTTGCCGGCGCTCACGCCGTTGAAGGCTTCGATCTCCGCGTTCGGCGAGCCTTTGGGGCGTGCGCCGAAGTTGAACTTGATGTTTTTCCACATGTCGCCGGGCTTGGCGTGCAGGCCGAGGGCGGCGGTGGGTTCGTAGCCGCAGTTCATCATACAGTTTTCGCAGCGCGGGTCGCGGGCCACGCCATCGACGACGCCGATCGCGTCCCAGTTCGTCTTTTCGAGCAGCTCATTATACGAGGTGTAATGGCCGTCGGTCATCAGGTAGCACGGGCCTTTCCAGCCGCGGACATTGCGCGTGGGAATGGCCCACGCGGAGCAGGTCAGGTCGCGCTTGCCGGCGAGGAATTCGAGATACACCGGCGTGCCGAAGATCGGATACTTCGCGCCCCACTCCTCGACTTTGGCGAACTTTTCGACCGTCAGTTTGCGCGTGAGGAAGAAGGTCTCCGGCTCGATGCCGAGGCGCTTCACCATGTCCACCTTGGCGGCGTCGTACTCGTAGCCTGGCGCAATGGTGTGGCCGTCGAGCGCGAGCGAGCTGAGGAAGGCGAACATGTCCTCGATCTCCTGCACTTCCGTTTCCTTATAAACCGTGGTGTTGGTCGCCACCTGGTAGCCGAGGATTTTCGCCATGCGCATCGCCAGCACGGCTTCGACGAAGACGCCCTCGCGCTCGACGATGAGGTCGTGCGTCCGTTCGAGGCCGTCGAGATGCACGTTCCAATACATCCAGTCCGACGGCGCGATCACCGGCTTCGTCTCGTCCTTCGGACCCTTGCGGATTTCCTCCGCGTCCTTTTGTGAAATCAGTTCCTCGCTCAGCAAAACCTGCAACTGGTCGTCCACTGCCGCGGGCGCGCGGAGCGTTTCGGCCGCCAGGTATTCGCGCATCTTTTTACGCATGAACATCGCGTTCGTGCAAACATAGACGATGCGCCCCTGCCCGAGCAGCCCGCCGACGAGTGCCTCGATCTGCGGGTAGATGAGCGGTTCGCCGCCGCAGATGGAAACCATCGGCGCATCACACTCCGTCGCTGCGCCGAGGCAGTCGTCGAGGGCCATGACGTTTTTCAGCGAGGTCGAGTATTCGCGAATCCGCCCGCAGCCGGTGCAGGTCAGGTTGCAGGTGTGCAGCGGTTCGAGCTGCAGCACGGTGGCGAATTTCTCCACCCCGCGGAGTTTTTTCCCAACGATGTAGGCGGCAATTTTGGCGGTGAGCGCGAGCGGAAATCTCATAAGCAGCCCGGCTTTTACTTTCTCCACCCGCCTCGCGCAACCGCCGAATTCAAAGGTGCCCGCTCAATGGCAGAATCTTAACGCGAACCCGCCGCGTAGATTTTTTTGCGCGCCAGTGCAATTCCGTGCTGACAAGCTGCGCGGACTTTTTCACTCTCCCGCTCCCCGCCGCACCAGCGGCACCACCAAACCTCAAGCCCAAATCCCATGTCCGAATTTTTCCCAAAGATCAGCCGCATCGCCTATGAAGGCCCGAAGTCGAAAAACCCGCTCTCCTTCAAGCACTACAACGCGGCCGAAATCGTCGAGGGCAAGAGCATGACCGAGCACCTGCGCTTCTCGATCGTCTATTGGCATACGATGTGTGGGCAGGGCGCGGACATGTTTGGCGGGCCGACCGCGATTCGCCCGTGGGACGGGGGCAAAACCGGCATCGACCTCGCCAAGGCGCGCGTGCCGGCGTTCTTCGAAATCGCGGAGAAACTGGGCATGCCCTACTACGCCTTTCACGACCGCGACGTGGCCCCGCATGGCCAGACGTTGCGCGAGTCAAACGAGTGGCTGGACACCATCGCCGCGCTTTTGCAGGCGCAGCAGCAGCGCACGGGAATCAAGCTCCTGTGGGGCACGTCGCAGCTTTTCGCCCACGCGCGCTACGTCCATGGCGCGGCCACGAGTTGCAATGCGGAGGTCTTCGCCTTCGGCGCTGCGCAGGTGAAAAAGGCGCTCGAAGTGACGCATTCGCTCGGCGGCGAGGGCTACACTTTCTGGGGCGGACGCGAGGGCTACTCGTCGCTCTGGAACACCGACATGAAGCGCGAACTCGACCACCTCGCGAAGTTCCTCCACATGGCCGTGGATTACGCGAAGGAGATCGGCTTCAAGGGCCAGTTTTATATCGAGCCGAAGCCGAAGGAGCCCACCAAGCACCAGTACGACAGCGACGCCGCCGCGTGCCTCAATTTCCTCC
>JANXWQ010000400.1 GCA_025351065.1 Chthoniobacter sp.
TTCTTCGGCGGGTTCTGCATTTCGTGCAGCACGCCGTCGATGCGGAAGCGCACGCGAAAACGCTTTTCCAGCGGCTCGAGATGGATGTCCGACGCGCGCATGTTGTAAGCCTCGACGATCATCATCGACACCATCTTGATGATCGGCGCATCCACCGTGTCACCCTCCGCGCCGCCTGATCCGCCTTCGCCGGAAATCTCGACGTCCCCGCCGAGGCCCGCCGCCAGCTCATCCGCCGCCTCATCCGCCGTGCCGTAGTATTTGCGATAGGCGTGCCCGATGGCGTCGGGCGTGGCGCAGACAAATTCGAGATCGCGGTGCAGCAGGTGATGCAGCGAATCGAACGTGTCGAAATTCAGCGGATCGGCCGTGGCGATGACGAGCCCGGTTTCCGAAATCGCCAGCGGGATGATCTTGAACCGCTTGGCCAGTTCGCGCGGCACCATCTGGATCAAATCCTCCGGCACCGAGAACGCGCCGATGTCCACAAAGTCCATCGCCGCATGCGAGGCCAGCGCCTTGGTCACATCCTCCTGCGTGACCACGCCCTGCTCGATCAGCGCTTCCGGCACGGTCTGGGTGTCTTGCTTTTCTGCGCGCGCCCGTTCGAGCTGGCCTTTGGTCGCGAGACCGTTTTCGAGGAGGATTTCGAGGATGTAGTCGTCGTTCTGAGCCACGGGTGGGAGAGGTGAAAAGTGGAGGGTGGAGGAACGGGGCGCGCGGCGGCGAAACTCAACGCCCGCCTTGCTTCCCGAGTGGGCGAGCAATTAAGGGAGCCACCCCGCCAATGTCAAAGACCATCGCCGAATTTTCCCGGGGCGCGCTTTTTTCGCGGGGTCGGAAAAATGCAGGCCGGTGTTTTTTTAACGCAGAGCCGCAGAGGCGCAGAGCAGAGATGCGCGGATGTCCGCACCGTCTTCCCCCCCTGCGTCCTCTGCGGCTCCGCGGCTCTGCGTTAAAAAACCCTACCCGCCGACGCCAAGCTGCCGCAGTTCTTCCAGCCCCACCTCCACCGCCAGCCGGCTGTCCGCCGGCGTGAGGCGCTGCGAGGCGCGGCCCGCATTGATGCTCGCGGCGAAATCGTCCAGCTCGTCCTGATAGCCGGAGGTGTCGGCGAGCGGCACGGGCTCGGCCTGGCCATCGCGGAGCAGCGTCAGCGCCTTGGCATCCACGGCGGTGTCGTGGACGAGCGTTCCCTTTTCCATGACCAGCCGGAAGGCATGGCGAAACGCGCCGCCATTCCGATCCCACGCGCCGTGCAGATGCACCGCCGGCCCGCCGTCGTAGCGCCACGCGGCGTCGATGAGCAGCGGCAGCCCGTGCGGCGCGAGCCCCGTGACGCTCATCGACTGCGGACGCCCGAACCACCACAGCGCCACATCCACATCGTGAATGTGCATGTCGAGCACGCCGCCGCTCTCAGCGCCGCGCATGTACCAGTCGTTGCCGCTCCACATCGGCGCGGCGCTGCTGCGGTGAAAACCGGCGTAGAGCGCGCGGCCAAACTCGCCGCTCGCGAGCAGCGCGTGCGCCTTCACGTACTGCGGCCAGTAGCGCAGGCAGTGGCCGACCATGAGCTGCCGGCCGGTCTCGCGCGCCGTGCGCTCCATCGCCGCGCAGTCGTCGAGCGAAAGGGACATCGGCTTTTCGCAAAAGACATGCTTGCCCGCACGCATCGCCGCCATCGCCAGCGGCGCGTGCATCGGCGTGGGCATGCAAATGTCCACCGCGTCCACGTTCGGATCGGCGATCAAATCCTCCGCGCGCAAATGCCCGGCCACATCCGCCAGATCGACCTGCTGCGCCGCCTGCTCGCCGATGTTGAAACTCTTCCCCGCCCAGTCGCCCGCGAGCATCTTCGGGTTGCGGTCGCTCACCGCCACGAGCTGTCCGTGCGCGCTCTTGCGCCAGCAGTCGTAGTGCATGCGCCCCATCGCCCCGAGCCCGATCAGACCGATCTTCGCCTTCTTCATAAAGCGCCGCCGTTACTTCGCGGCGTCCGCCTTCGCCTTGGCCTCGGCGTCCGCCTTTGCTTTCGCGTCCGCTTCGGCCTTTGCTTTGGCCTTCGCCTCGGCCTGGGCCTTGACCTGCGCTTCGAGCCCGGTCCACGCGGCCTGCGCCTTGGCGAGCTGCGCCGCATCGAGCCCCAGCGCCTTCAGCACCCCCGTCGCCATCAGCTTGTTGCCCTCCGTGTTCATGTGGACGCCGTCGCCCGTCAGCACCTTTTTCTCCGGCTGGTTTTCCACCTTGATGCGCTCTTGAAACATCGCGTTCAAATCCGCCACCGGCAGCTTCTTCGCCTTCGCCAGCCCGCGCAGAAATTCGTTGAACGGCGCGAGCTTCGCATTCTCCGCGTTGTCCAGTTTCTCCTGGATCACCGTCGCCGTCAGCATCACCACCTTCACGTTTGCCGCCTGCGCCCGCTCCACGATTTGCGTGATGTTTTTCTCGTACGTTCCCCGCTCCCCCACCTGCTCATCGTAAGCCCCCTCCACCGCCGCCGCCGCGTCATTCAGCGGCACGCCTTTCTTGCCATGCCACACGTCATTCACCCCGCAGCTCAGCGTCATCCACTGCGGCTTTTTTGCAAGAACATCGCGCTCCAGCCGCGCCAGCATGTCATTGGATTTGTGGCCGCCGATCCCGGCGGGGACAGGCTCCGCGTTCACGCCATTCGCCGCGAGGCCCGCCATGACGAGCCGGACGTAGCCGAGCGGACTGTCCCACCCGCCCTGCGTGATCGAATCGCCGAGAAAGGCAATCTTCTCGCCGCTCTTCACGGCGATTTCGGCTGCGGCGCTTTGGACAAAAGCGGCGCTGAAAATAACCGCAGCGGCGAAACGCCAGACGGCAGGGATACGGGGAGATGAGGTGTGCATGCCCGCCTTTGTCCGCAAAAGCCCCGCGCCAGCGCAAGCGCGAACCGCTTACGGCGCGGGAGCCAGCCGGTAAAAATCCGCCGACTGGCCGGTGGCGGCGGGGTCGAGAAATTCCGACGGCACGCCGGTGGCGAAGCCGCCCGCCGCGCCGATGGTCTGCCAGCTCGGCGGCGCGAGCGAGCCGGTGCGCTGGATGAGGTAGCCGCGGCTGAAGAGCCCGCTCCAGCTCAGCCGCAGCCCGTCCGCGCCGAAGTGCGTGGAGCGCAGGTCGGCGGGCAGGTGCGGCACGAGGTTGTTCACGCGGAAGACGTAGCCGCTGTCGTTGCTGACCACGAGCAGACTGCCATTGGGCGCGATGGAGACGGCGCGCGCCTGGTTGAAGAGGTTGGTTACGTTGAACGGCGGCGCGTGGTTCGTTCCGATGAGGTAGGAGTCGTCGCTCTTCCCTTTGCCTTGAATGAATTTGTGCAGGACACCGACCGTGTCCACATACCAGACATCGCTGGTGAAAATGCTACCCGAGACGAGCGCCTTGTGCGTGCAGAGAAAGTACGCGCCGTTCGGCAGAAAGGCGATGCCGCGGGGCTGCTCGATGTAGCTGTTCCCGATGAGTCGTCCGTCGGCGGCGAGAGGCGCATTCAAAAACCCGGAAATGCGCGAGCGGGCTTCGGGGCCCTCGATGCGGTAAAGGCCGGTCTCCGTTCTCGTCCCGTCCTCCTCGGCGCGGTCGGTGACGTAGAGTTTTCCGTCGATCGGACTGACTGCGATATTGCCCGGATTGCGAAAGCCCACGGCCTTGCTGCACACGACCTCGATGCCGCCCGCGGGCGTCCACTTTTTCACCGTCGCGCCCAAAGCCACGGCCCCCACGGCGGCCGGCTGGATCGGCGCAAACTCATTCGTGTAATAGATCAACTGCTGGTCGGGACTGACCCACAGCGCGCGACCGGAGGGATACCAGTCGTAGCCATTGTTCGGCGTCTGGCCCGGTTCGGTCGCGGGGTTGGTGACGATGGTCGTCATGATGCCGTCCGTGCCCACGCGACGGATGCGGCGGTTGCCGGGGTCGAGCAGATAAACGGTGCCGTCGGGGAAAACGAAAAGGCCGTTCGGGTTGTTAAGCTGGAGAGTGGTGGCGGGGGCCGGGCCGTCGCCATTGAAGCCCACCACATGCGTGCCGGCGAAAGTGTGCACGCGGCCGTCCGTGGTGATCTTTAGCACGGAGTGGCTGGCCTTGTCGGCGATGTAGATATTGCCGTAGGCATCCGCCTGCGCCATGTGCGGATTGGAAAGCGGTACCGGCGGCGCTCCGTTCGCCAGGGCGCCCTCGTACGCCGCCGGATTTTGCGCCCAGAAATTGATGGAAGTGAGGTCGGGATTGGTCGTCGTCATCTGATGCGTGCCGATGAGCGTGGTCGCCGTCCCCATCGTCGCCGCCATGTCCGAAAACTCATCGCCCCACCCGGTGCCCGGAAAAACCGCCGCGAGCAAACCAGCGGCAACGGCGAGCGCGAGTGGGGAGAAACGTGACGGCATACCCCGACGCTAGGTTCCCCCACGGGCCTGTCAACGGGCGGAGGATGACAGTTCGGTAAGACACCGCTTCGCCCGTTGCCAGTTCCCGGCCCCCTTGCTACGCTGCCCGCCATGAAAGCTCCCGCCCTCCGCCACCTCACCGTCCTCGCCGCCGCCCTCCTCCTCGCCGTCCCAGCGTGGGCGGGCGATGCCAGCTCGAAGATCATCACCTTCTCCACCGACTCCATCACCGTCGGGAAAAAGCACGCGAAGACCTACAAGATCACCACCGCCACCGTCGTGCAGGTGAATGGCGCCAAAGCCACCGTGCAGCAGCTCAAGGACGGCATGGACGCCACCGTCACCGCCACCGGCGACACCGCCACCGGCATCGCCGCCACCACCGAGAAGCCGAAGAAGGCGAAATAAGCCGGCGCTAAAACAGCCACGCCAACGCCGCGCGGCTGCGGCAGCGGGGCGTGATTTGGAAAGCCGTGGCGGACATCAGCCCCGGCACCGCCACGCCCGCCTCTGCGCTCAACTGGCCCAAACTCGCGAGCACGCGCGGGCCCGCGTAGAGCGCGGCGCGCTGGCTGTGTGGAGGGGCAAGGCGGAGGCCGGAAGCAGCCAGCGGGACCGCCGGAGCAGTTCGCGGCAGCGCCTGGTTAGGCGACATTGGGATTGGGAGTTGGCTCTCTGCGAGTGAAAGCCAACAGAAGTCCGCCAGCGAGCATGGTGATGCCAGGATATGTAAACGATGGATACCTAT
>JANXWQ010000456.1 GCA_025351065.1 Chthoniobacter sp.
CGCTCAACCTCGGCACCGACGACGAGCCGCGCATCTTCGGCGAAAAGAACGCGCGCAAAGTCCTCGACGCCATCCAGCGCGCGCGCGACCTGCCGCTCGCCCGCTGGCTGCACGCGCTGGCGATTCCCGAAGTCGGCGAAACCACCGCGCATGATCTCGCGAAGTCTCACGCATCGCTCGAAGCGCTCCGCGATTCGCCGCTACTGCGCGACGTGCTCGAACTCGACCGCCTGCACGCCGAAGCCGATGCGGCCAACCCGCGCGCCCGTCATCAAAAGGGCGCGACCGACATCGACAAGCAAAAGCTCTCGGCTCGCCACGCGGAATTACTGGCAGAAGTGAACGCCGCGGGCCGGCGGCTGCTTGACGCGGGCTTTGCCGCGCCGGCCAAAAAGAAAGCCGCCGCGGATGCCGACTGCGTCGCCGTCGTTGGCCCGGTCATCGCGCGCGCCGCGCTCGATTGGTTTTCGTCCGACACCGGCCGTGCGGTGCTCGCGCGGCTGCACGCGCGCGGCATTTCGCCAAAGGGCGGCGAGGCCAAAGGCGGGCAGCCGTTTGCCGGCCAGACCTTCGTCCTCACCGGCACGCTGGAGCAGATGTCGCGCACCGAAGCCGCCGAAAAAATCCGCGCCCTCGGCGGCAACGTCTCCGGCTCCGTGAGCCGCAAAACGCACTGCGTCATCGCCGGCCCTGGTGCAGGCTCGAAGCTCGACGAAGCCCGCGCGCTCGGCGTGGCCGTGCTCGACGAGCCGCAATTTCTCGCGCTGCTCGCCGGCGAGCCGTCGTCCGCGAAGGCTGAGCCAGACTTGTTCGGAGGCGGTGCAGAGCGGAACGTGTGAGGTGTGAATGGAGGATTCATCACGCATCCTTCTCCTCCCGCCTGCGCCCGAAGAAAAAATTAGAGGTCCTTCGACCCCGTTCCCGCCCGCCTTTGCCCATCGGGAACTCCGCTCAGGATGACAGGGTTTTTCAAACTGCCCCACTATCTATCGCCCGCCGCCGCATCGGCGCGGGTTTCGATCCAGCGGGCCCAGAGCCAGCAGAGGTCGGAGAGGCGGTTGAGGTAGCGGAGGATTTCGGGGTTCACGGGCGGGCTGCTTTCGGCTAGGACGGCGATGGCGCGCTCGGCGCGGCGGCAGACGGTGCGGGCGACATCAAGCGTGGCGGAGCCGAGGGTCGCGCCGGGCGTGGCCCAGCCGTGGTAGCTGATACGGTGGTTTTTTTCGAGGTCGTCGATGCGCGCGGTGAGGGCATCCACATGCGCTTTTTCCACGAAGTGAAAACCGCCGGCCGTGTAGCGCTCGCGATCCTGCGGGAGGACGGCGAGTTCGCCCATGAGGAGGACGAGTTCCTTTTGAATGGCGAGGACGGCGTCGGTGACGAAGGGATCCGTGAGTGTGGCGCGCACCATGCCGAGGGCGGCGTTGAGTTCATCGACCGCGCCATTGGCGGCGATGCGCGGGTCGGTCTTCGCGACACGGCGGCCATACATGAGGCCGGTGGTGCCGTCGTCGCCGGTCTTGGTGGCGATGGACATTTTTCAGCGGCTGCTGGCGAGGTAGCGGTAATAGACCTCGAGCATGAGGACGCAGAGCGAGTTGCGATAGACCTGCGCGTCGATGGTGCCACCGGTGCCGGTCGGTTCCAGTTGTCCATTTTTCGGGCCGCCGGTCTCGGGCCAACTCCCGTCGTCGGCCTGTTTGGCGATGATTTGCGGCTGCACTTCGCGGTTCCATTTGTGCCACGCGCTGCCGCCGTGCTGAAAGCAGGCCTGGGCACCATAGTACCAGGAGTAAAGACTGGCGTCGCCGGCATCGTAGTTATACTTGGGGGCGTCTTTGCCATCGACGTAGAAGTCGAGCGCCTGGCGGACGACCGACCCGCGCTCGTGTTTGGCGATCTGGAGGATCACGACGGCGACGGCGGTGAGACTCGGCTTGTCCTCGGGGCCGCGGTAGCCAAAGCCACCCTTGGGGCCGCGGCAGCGCATGGTGTTGTCCACGGACTTGTTCATGGCCTGCTCGGCACCGGGGAGATTCAGCCCGCTGAGATGCGCGGTCTTGAGCGCCTGCACCTGCCAGCCGGTGACGGAGGTGTCGCTCGGCTGGGCCTTGTTCAACTCATACATCCAGCCGCCGTCCGCGCCCTGGCCGTTGACGATGATCGCGATCGCCTTGGTGAAAACTTCCGCGATTTTCGGCTCCTTCGTGAGGATGTAAGCCTCGCCCAGCGCGTAGGTGCCGATGCCGTGCTCGTAGGCCCACGGCTGGCCGTCGAGCCGGCTGATGCGGCCGCCCCGCTCGTTGCCGACTTGGAGGAGAAAGTCGATCGCTTTGCGCACATTCGGGCCGTAGTCGCGGGAGACAGGTTTTTCGCAATGCCCCATGAAGCAGAGCAGCGCGAGGCCGGTCATGGAGGTCTGAAACTGCTGGCCGAAAGAGCCGTCAGGATTCTGGTGCGCCTTGAGCCATTGGAGTCCTTTGATGATGACCTCCTCGGCCTTCGGGTCGCCGCCGCTGGCTTTCATAGCCGCGGCGCGGGACGCGGCGCTGCAGCGGTCGTTCATCACATTTGGCAGCGCGAATCCGCCACCGCCGCCGCCGCCCGTGCCGCCCATGCCGCCCGCGCCGATGCCGGTGCCCGTGCCGCCGATGCCGCCCATCCGGTTCGGCACGACCTGCGTGGCGTTGGGCATGGTCACAATTTCCGGCAGCGCGATTTTCGAGAGCCCGGCGGTGGTGATGCGCTTGGCCTGCGCCGGGGCACTCATGGTGTTTTTCTTTTTCGCCATCGAGACCTTGTGCTCCAGCGCGCGGCTGCTCGCGTTCACCACCGGCGGCCCACCTTGGAAGGACAGCTTGCGGTTCGCCTGATACCGCTGGACGACATAGATCGTGGCACCCGCTCCGAAGAGGACGTGGACGATGATGCTGACGAGAAGAAATTTGCTCGCCAGAATGGTCGCCCAAAATGAGGCGCGGGGCTTTTTTGGCGTGGAATCGGGCGGGCTCTCGGAGTTCATCGGCGGCTCGCTGGCGAAATTGGTGCTGAGGGGGTTCGCATGGGAAAACGACGGCGCTCAATATGAGCACGGCGATTCATTAGTCGCGCATTTTTTCCGCAAAACAGCCGCACCATCCGAAAACGGCGAAGGCCGAAGACCGCAGGGGCCTTCGACCTTCGCAGGTTGAGGATTTTCGGCGTGGGCCTTTAGCCGACCGCAGGCTCGGGCTCGTCGCTCACGTCGTCCGCCGGGAGGGCGTCGCCGAGATTGACGATCTTGATGTCGCGATGGATCGGGAAACCGGTACCCGCTGGGATGAGGTGGCCCATGATGACGTTCTCCTTGAAGCCGCGGAGGTTGTCCACGCGGCCGAGAGTCGCGGCTTCGGTAAGGACGCGGGTGGTGTCCTGGAACGAGGCGGCGGAGATGAAGGAGTCGGTTTCGAGCGAGGCCTTGGTGATGCCGAGCAGGACGGGGACGGCCTCGGCAGGCTTGCCACCCTTCTTCTCGACTTCCTCGTTTTCTTTCTCGAATGCGAGACGGTCGATCTGGTCGCCCCACAGCAGCGAGGTGTCGCCGGGCTCGGTGACTTTCACCTTGCGCAGCATCTGGCGGACGATGATCTCGATGTGCTTGTCGGCGATCTCGACGCCTTGGAGGCGATAGACTTCCTGCACTTCGTTGACCATGTATTCCTGGAGCGCCTGCGGGCCGCAGACATCGAGAATGTCGTGCGGGACGACGGGGCCGTCGGTGAGCTGCTGACCTTTTTTCACAAAGTCTCCCTTGAGGACGATGATGTGTTTGTTCATCGGCACGAGATGCTCCTCCTCAGCGCCGGTCTCGGCGTCGGTGACAATGATCTTGCGCTTGCCGCGGACGGTGCCGCCGATTTCGACGGAGCCGTCGATCTTGGCGATCTCGGAGGCGTCTTTCGGACGGCGGGCCTCGAACAGCTCGGCGACGCGCGGCAGACCGCCAGTGATGTCCTTGGTCTTCGCGACTTTGCGCGGAGTCTTGGCGAGCAGCGAACCGGCCTGGATTTTCTTCACTTCCGTGACGGCGACATGTGCGCCGGCGGGAATGGAGTAACTCGCCAGGATGTCCTTGGTCTTTTCATCCACGATGACGATCTGCGGGTGCAAATCTTCCTTGTGCTCGATGACCACGGTTCCTTTAAGACCGGTGCCCTCGTCGATCTCGCTCTTAACGGTAACACCCGGAATCATGTCACGGAACTCCACGCGTCCGGCTTTCTCGGTGAGAATCGGGACATTGTGCGGATCCCACTGGATGAAAGCCTCGCCCTTCTTGACGCGACCACCGTCGGCAATGGAGATGGTGGAGCCGACCACGATCACGTAGCGCTCGACCTCGCGGCCATCCTTGGAGTGGATGGTCACACTGCCGTTCTTGTTCAGCGCGACCCACTGGCCATCGGTGTTTTGCACGGCCTTGAGTTCGTTGAAACGGATGTCGCCGTCGTTTTTCGCTTTGACGATGGGTTGCTTGAACGTGCCGGACGCGACGCCGCCGATGTGGAAGGTCCGCATGGTAAGCTGCGTGCCGGGTTCGCCGATGGACTGCGCGGCGATGATGCCGACGGCTTCGCCGAGCTTGACCATCTGGCCGGTCGCGAGGTTGCGGCCATAGCATTTCGCGCAGCAGCCGCGCTTGCTTTCGCAAGTCAGGACGGAGCGGATCTTAAGCTGCTCGATGCCGATCTTCTCGACTGCGAGCGCGACCTTCTCCTCGATGATCGTGTTCTTTTTCAACACCGTCGTCGCGGTAACAGGGTCTTTCACCGTCTCGCAACTGACTCGGCCAATGATGCGGGTGGCGAGATCGACGACCTCTTCGTCGCCCTCGTAGATCGGGCGGACGACGATGCCGAGCGTGGTGCCGCAGTCTTCCTCGTAAATGATAACGTCCTGCGAGGCATCGACGAGCTTTCGGGTAAGATAGCCGGAGTCGGCGGTCTTAAGCGCGGTGTCGGCGAGACCTTTGCGGGCGCCGTGCGTGGAGATGAAGTACTCGAGCACAGTGAGACCCTCGCGGAAGTTCGAGGTAATGGGCCGCTCAATGATTTCGCCGCTGGGCTTGGCCATAAGGCCGCGCATGCCGGCGAGCTGTTTCACCTGCTGCTTGTTGCCGCGCGCACCGGAATCGACCATGACGTACACCGGGTTCAGTTCCTTGCGGCCCTCGTTGTGTTCGAGGGTCTGGATCATGACATCGGCGATGGTGTTACCCGCATGGGTCCACACGTCGATGATCTTATTGTAGCGCTCGCCGTCGGTGATGATACCGGAGCGGTACTGCTTCTCGACGACGGCGATCTGCTTGTAGGCGCTGTCGAGCTCGAGGTGCTTCTCCTTCGGAATAATCATGTCGATGATGCCGATGGACACGCCCGCCTTCATCGCCCAGTAGAAGCCGAGTTCCTTCAGACGGTCGAGCATCTCGACTGTGGCCTGATGACCGGCTGCGCCGTAGGTGCGGAAGATAACATCGGAGATCTGCTTCTTGCCGCAGGCTTTGTTGAAGAAGCCCACGCCTTCCGGCCAGATTTCGTTGAAGATAACGCGGCCTGCGGTGGTCTCGATGACGTGCTTGGTGCTGTCGCCAAAGACGGACTGCTTGCCGAGGTCGGGGTTCTTGAAACGGATGCGGTCGTGAACTTTTACGCTGCCCTCAGCCATGGCGAACTCCACCTCGGACGCGTCGGCGAAAAGCGGCGTGCGGTCGGCTTCCTTGCCGGCGGCCAGCTTGCGCGGGGTCTGTGTGAGGTAGTAGCAGCCGAGCACGAGATCTTGCGACGGCGTGGTGATCGGCTTGCCGCTGGCGGGCGAGAACAGGTTGTTCGGCGCGAGCATGAGCATGCGCGCTTCCAACTGCGCTTCGACGGACAGCGGGACGTGGACGGCCATTTGGTCGCCGTCAAAGTCCGCGTTGTAAGCGGTGCAAACGAGCGGGTGAATACGGATGGCTTCGCCTTCGATAAGCTGCGGCTCGAACGCCTGGATCGACAGACGGTGCAGGGTCGGCGCGCGGTTGAGCAACACCGGATGACCTTTGGTAACTTCCTCAAGGATGTCCCAAACCTCGGGCGTCTGGCGCTCGATCATCTTCTTAGCCGAGCGCACGGTATGCACGTAGCCGAGTTCTTTAAGTCGGCGAATGATGAATGGCTCGAACAACACCAAGGCCATCTTCTTAGGCAGACCGCACTGGTGGAGCTTCAGCTCCGGCCCAATGACGATGACCGAGCGGCCCGAGTAATCAACGCGCTTGCCGAGCAGGTTCTGGCGGAAACGTCCACCCTTGCCCTTGAGCATGTCGGACAGCGACTTGAGCGGACGGTTGCCCGCACCGGTGACGGCGCGGCCGTGGCGGCCGTTGTCGAACAAGGCATCGACGGCTTCCTGGAGCATGCGCTTCTCGTTGCGGATGATGACGTCCGGCGTTTTGAGCTGGAGCAGATTTTTGAGCCGGTTGTTGCGGTTGATCACGCGGCGGTAGAGATCGTTGAGATCGCTGGTCGCAAACCGTCCGCCTTCGAGCGGAACGAGCGGGCGCAGGTCGGGCGGGATGACCGGGAGCACTTCGAGGATCATCCACTCGGGCCGCGTGTGGGAGTTGGCAAAGCCCTGCGCGAGCTTGAGGCGCTTGGCGAGCTTCTTGCGGCTTTGCTTCGAGCGCGTGTTACCCATCGCTTCCTCGAGTTCCTTTTGATTCTCGGCGAGATCGACGGTCGCGAGCAGCTTGCGGATCGCATCGGCACCCATGCCGGCTACGAAGGTCTCGCCATACTGTTCGAGCGCTTCGCGGTATTCGACTTCGGTCAGGAGCTGGCACCTGGTCAGCGGCGTCTGGCCGGGGTCGATGACGAGGTAGTCCTCGTAATAGATGACGCGCTCGAGCTGGCGTCCGCTCATGTCGAGCATGAGGCCGATGCGCGAAGGCATGCACTTGTAGAACCAGATGTGGGTCACCGGCACGGCCAGCTCGATGTGACCCATGCGCTCGCGACGCACGCGGGCGAGGGTTACTTCGACGCCGCAGCGGTCGCAGATCACGCCCTTGTGTTTGATGCGCTTGTATTTGCCGCAGGAGCACTCCCAGTCCCGGGTGGGACCAAAGATGCGCTCGCAGAATAGGCCGCCCTTTTCCGGCTTGAAGGTGCGGTAGTTGATCGTCTCGGGGTTTTTGACCTCGCCGCTCGACCACGAGCGGATTGCCTCGGGCGAGGCGACGGTGATTCCGACCTGGTCAAATCCGACCGTGCGCTCTTCCCCCATCAATTCACGAAAAGTAGGTTCGCTCATATTAGTATAGTTGGCTGGCTAGCTTGGTTTGTGGGTTGCGAGGTTAGATAAGTCCGGCGGTCAGGGCCGCGGGGGCTTTGCCGCCGACTTTTACGTCGAGGCCGAGCGACTGCATTTCTTTGATGAGCACGTTGAAGCTCTCCGGCGTGCCGGCTTCGAGGGAGTTGTCGCCTTTGACGATGGACTCGTAGATGCGGGTGCGTCCGGCCACGTCGTCGGATTTCACGGTTAGGAGTTCCTGCAACGTGTAAGCCGCGCCGTAGGCTTCGAGCGCCCACACCTCCATCTCGCCGAAGCGCTGGCCGCCGTACTGCGCCTTGCCGCCCAGCGGTTGCTGGGTGACGAGCGAGTATGGGCCGACGGCGCGGGCGTGGATCTTGTCGGCGACCAAGTGGCCGAGTTTCAGCATGTAGATGTAGCCGACAACAATCGGCTGATCGAAGGCATCGCCGGTGCGGCCGTCATAGACGGTGGCTTTGCCGGTTTCACTGATCCAAGTGTAGCCCTCAACCTTTCGGGCCTGCTTGAGATAGTCGAAGATTTGCGACTCATGGATGCCGTCGAAGACGGGCGTGGCGACTTTGAAGCCGAGCGCTTTCGCGGCGACGCCAAGGTGGGTTTCGAGAACCTGGCCGACGTTCATACGGGAAGGCACGCCGAGCGGGTTGAGGCAGATGTCCACGGGCGTTCCGTCCGCGAGGAAAGGCATGTCTTCCTCAGGCACGATGCGGGCGACGACGCCCTTGTTGCCGTGGCGGCCTGCCATCTTGTCGCCGACCGACAGCTTGCGCTTCGAGGCGACATACACAACGACCTGCTTAATGATGCCGGGATCGACGTCATCGCCGCTCTCGACTTTGTCCATCGAGCGCTCGTGTTCGAGTTCCAACTCGGCAAACTTGGGCTCAAACTGGCTGATGATTTCGCGGATCTTGTTGCGGATCGGCGATGGGTCGATGTCCACGTGATCATAGACGCCGGCGAGCTTGCGCAGCAGGGTCTTGGTGATCTTGCGGTTGGCCGGAATGATGATCTCGCCGGTCTGCGCGTTGACCACATCGAGCGGGATTTTTTCGCCGAGAAGGATGTTAGACAGCGCCTCGGTGAGTTGCTCGTGCAGTTCGTCTTTCCGCTTGGCGTGATCTTCGTCGATGACCTTTGCCTGGCGCTTGCTTTCCGTGGGCGAGAGCTTGATTCGGGTTACTTCCTTGCGGCTCGACACTTTGACATCCATGACGATGCCATAGGTGCCAGACGGGACGGTGAGCGAGGTGTCCTTAACATCCGCAGCCTTCTCGCCGAAGATGGCGCGCAGGAGGCGTTCTTCTGGCGCGAGTTCCGTCTCGGACTTGGGTGTGATCTTGCCCACGAGGATGTCGCCGGGCTTCACTTCCGCGCCGACGCGGATAACACCATCGGGCCCGAGGTTGCGGAGCGCTTCTTCGCTGACGTTGGGAATATCCCGGGTGATTTCTTCCGGCCCGAGCTTCGTGTCGCGCGCGCCGATGTCGAATTCATCAATGTGAATCGAGGTGTAGATGTCTTCCTTCACGACCTTCTCGGAAATCGTGATGGCGTCCTCGAAGTTGTAGCCGTTCCAAGGCATGAACGCGACGAGCACGTTGCGGCCAAGGGCGATCTCACCTTGGTCGGTGTTCGGGCCGTCGGCGATAACATCGCCCTTTTTCACGGACTGGCCTTTCTTGACGATCGGCTTCTGGTTCACGCAGGTGCCGGCGTTGGAGCGCATGAACTTGCGGAGGTCGTAGAGATAGACGCCTTCCTCCGGGTCGTGTTTGAGCTTTTTCTTGCCCTCGGGCAGTTCGCCGTCCTTGGTAACTACGATGAGGTCGCCGGTAACACTCGCGACCTTGCCGTTCGCCTCGGCGACGATCACGGCCTTGGAGTCGCGGGCCACTTTGCCTTCCATGCCGGTGCCGACGATCGGCGACTCCGAAATGAGGAGCGGCACGCCCTGGCGCTGCATGTTCGAGCCCATCAGTGCGCGGTTCGCATCGTCGTGTTCGAGGAAGGGGATGAGCCCTGCTGCGACCGAGACAAGCTGTTTCGGCGAAACGTCCATGTAGTGAACCTTCGACGGCTCAACTTCGAGGAAGTCGCCGCGGTAGCGGACACTTACTTTGTCGCTGGTGTAGTGGCCCTTTTCGTCAAAGGCAGCGTTGGCCTGCGCGACGAGGTAGTTCTCCTCCTTGTCGCCGGTCAGGAAGTCCACCTTGTCCGTTACGCGGCCGTTTTCGACCTTGCGATACGGCGTTTCGATAAAGCCAAAGTCATTGATCCGGGCGAAGGTGGACATCGAGCTGATAAGACCAATGTTCGGGCCTTCGGGGGTCTCGATGGGACAGATGCGACCGTAATGGGACGGATGCACGTCGCGGACTTCAAAGCCCGCGCGATCCCGCGAGAGACCTCCTGGTCCAAGGGCCGAAAGGCGGCGCTTGTGGGTCAGTTCGGCGAGCGGGTTCGTCTGATCCATGAACTGCGAGAGCTGCGACCGCCCGAAGAAGTCGCGGATGACCGCGCTGAGCGCCTTCGGGTTGATGAGCTTCTGCGGCGTCATGCCTTCGATGTTCACATCGAACAGCGTCATGCGTTCTTTCACCAGACGCTCCGTGCGGGCGAGGCCCACGCGGCATTGGTTGGCGAGCAGTTCGCCGACGGTCCGCACCCGGCGGGAGCCCAGGTGATCGATGTCATCGAGGGTGCCTTCGCCGCGGCGCAGGCCGATGAGGTATTTCATGGCCGCGATGAAGTCTTCCTTGGTCATCGTCCGCTCATCGAGCGCCGTGTCCATGTTCATCTTCTGGTTCAGCTTGTAGCGGCCCACGCGCCCTAGATCGTACTTCTTCGGGTCAAAAAACAGCCGCTTCAGCAGCCCGCGCGCGTTGGGCACCGTCGGTGGGTCGCCAGGACGGAGACGGCGGTAGATGTCTTTCAGCGCTTCCTCCTCGTCGTGTGCCGGATCCTTTTTCAATGCCTTGATGACCGTGTCATCCAGCTTCGTATCCACCACCTGCACCGTTTTCACGCCGAGCGCGATGACCTGGCGGATGGTCGCCTTGGTCAGCGGCTCAAAGGCGCGCGCCACCGTGATCTCCCCGTCGCGCACATCGGCGATGAGCACTTTGCTCGCGATCTCCTCCTCCTCCAGGCTCTCGCTCAGCTTGAGGTTCTCGACCGTGTAGAAAATCTTGATGATCTCCTCGTCCGAGCCGTAGCCCAGCGCGCGGAGGAAAGTGGTCGCGAGAAACTTCCGGCGGCGCTTCCGGCGGTCGAGATAGACATAGAGCAGATCGTTCGTGTCGAACTGCACCTCGACCCACGAGCCGCGATCCGGGATGATGCGGAAGCTGAACAGCGTCTTGCCATTCAGATGCTGCGACGACTCAAAGCAGATGCCCGGTGACCGGTGCAACTGCGACACCACCACGCGCTCCGCCCCATTGATGACGAACGTCCCCTGCGGCGTCATCAGCGGGATTTCGCCCATGTACACCTTCTCCTCCTTCGTCCCGTGCTCCTCCTTGAGCTGGAAAGTCACATGCAGCGGCGCGCTGAACGTCAGCGACTCGCGCATCGACTCGCGGATGCTCAGCTTCGGCTCTCCGATTTCATAGCTGGCAAAGTCAAGCGTCACCTTTTCATCATAGCTGGTGATAGGGAAAACCTCGCGAAACACGGCCTGCAGGCCGGTCATCTTGCGCTTGCTCGGCGTGACATCCTGCTGGAGAAAGTCCACGTAGGAATCGAGTTGGACTTCGATGAGGTTGGGCGGTTCAGCGCCTTCCCGGAGTTTGCCAAAGTATTTGCGTTCAGACATGTGGATGATGCTCGGTTGCTGCTGGTGCTGCGGGCGGCCCTCACCCCGCCACCAGCGGACGGAAGGGACGTTGGGAAAAAACTGCGGTTAAAATTGCGTGCCTAAACCCGCCAGCGCAAAAACCGCAGAGACGCCGAGACGCAGAAGATGAAAATCATCCTCTGCGTCTCGGAATTTCTGCGGAATAAAAATAGGGCTGGCGGCGGCGGCGGTGCTCAAGACGAAAAGAGCGAGGGTGACGAATCCTCGCGGCAAAATGGACGCGGAGTTTCTGATGCTCTCCCGCCTCGCGCAAGCAAAATTTTCGCTTTTAGCAATTTTTTCTCCCCGCCGCCCGGATGGGACGGGCGGGGGTCGGGGCGAGAGGATTTGAACCTCCGACCTCCTGGTCCCAAACCAGGCGCTCTACCAAGCTAAGCTACGCCCCGAAAACTCCCATGCTGTGCGGATTGCCCCGCCCAGCGGGCCGCAACCATGCACCCTCGCCGCCGCGCGGCAAGCGATTCCTCAAACCATTTCGCCCGCGTCCGGCGCGGCCGGACCGTCCTCCGACTCGCGGGCTTCGGGCGCGGCGTGGAATTCGATGTGGCCGCACTTGATGCAGAAAGTCCGCGTCCAGCCCGCGCGCGGGCCGTCGGGCACGGGCTTTGGGGCGCTCATGTTGCCGCGGCATTTGCGGCATTTGTCTCCGTGGGAAATCATAGGTTTTTTGGGTGGAATTTGCCCGGAAAACTGCCCAGCCGCGCGCCGTTTGAAAAGAATATTTTTGAGCCGCCCCGCGCCGGTTCCGCCCTGCAGCCGCGCCTACTTTTTCTTCCCGCGGCCTTTGAAGGTCAGCTCGGCGATGCCGGATTTATCGAGGTCGCCGAAGCCGAGTTTCACCATCTTGGTGTACTGCGCGAGGCTGGCGGCGGCGAGCGGGAGGCTGAGCTTCTGCTCTTTCGCGAGCTTGAGCGCGATGCCGCTGTCCTTGGCGGCGTGCGCGCCGGAGAAGAAGCAGGCATGGTCGCGGTTGACCATGTCCTCGCCGTCGGTGGCGAGCACGCGGCTGTTGGCGCCGGTCTGCGAGAAGACTTCCATGAGGGTCTTTAGGTCGAGCTTGAGCGCCGCGCCGAGGCCGAGCCCTTCGGCGAGGCCAGCGGTGTTGATGTTCATCACCATGTTGACCAGCGCCTTGACCTGCGCGGCCTGCCCGGCTTGGCCGATGTAACGCAGGAGTTTGCCTTCGTCGGAGAGCTTGATGAGCAGCGGCTTGAGCTTGTCGAAGACTGCCTTTTCGCCGCCGCACATGAGGTAGAGCGTGCCGGCGCGGGCCTGGTTGATGGACGAGGCCATGCAGGCTTCGAGGCTCGCCGCGCCGGCTTTCTTCGCCAGCTTTTCGACCTGCACATGGGTCTTCGGCGAGATGGTCGCGCAGTTGATGAAAGCGCGGCCTTTCGCGCCCTGGAGGAGGTTGTCCTTTTTGTTTGTGAAAATGGCGAGCTGCGCCTTGTCGTCGGTGACGACGGTGATGACGACGTCGCTCAGCGCGGTGACGCGGGCGAGTTTGGTGCAGGCTTCCGCGCCGATTTCCGCGGCGAGTTCGGCCGCGCCTTTGCGGTTCACGTCAAAGACGGCGGTGACCTTGTAGCCGCACTCCGCGAGACGGCGGGCCATGTTTGCGCCCATGCGGCCGACGCCGACGAATCCGACTTTTTTAGACATAATAGATGTGGTTTGGGGTGGGTGTTGGCGGGCGAAAAAATCAGGTCGTGAAAAACGGGTTGTGCGCCTTCTCCTCGCCGACCGTGGTGAGCGGGCCGTGGCCGGGACAGAGCACGGTGTCGTCGGGCAGGGTGAGGATTTGCTCGCGGTTGGTGCGCAGCGCGTCGGCGTAGGAAATGCCGCCGCCGCCCATCGAGCCGGCGAAAACCGCATCGCCGACGATGGCGACGGGCCGCGCGAGGCCGTGGATGACGTAGGTGATGCCGCCTTTGCAATGGCCCCACGTCAGCCGCGTCTCGAGGTGCAGCGCGCCGCAGTCGAAGGTGCGGCCTTCGTCGAAGGTCCGCGCGCCGTCCGCGGGCTCGCGGGTGCCGGTGAAAATGTTCGCGCCGGTTTCCCGCTGCAACCGCACGAGGTCGGCGATGTGGTCGGGGTGGGTGTGGGTGATCAGGATGAGCGGGAGAGAAAGATTTTCGCGCCGGAGAAAGGCGAGCATCGCGGTGCAGTCCGCGCCGGTGTCGAAGGCCACGGCCTGGCCGCTCGCGCGGTCAAAGGCGAGGTAGCTGTTCACCGTCATGTCCTCGAAGGGTGTGGTGAACGTCACGAGCCCCACGACTTCGACGGGCTGCGGACGCCACGATTTCGCGCCGGTCGCGGCGAGCGCATCCGCGCCGAGCCCGAGCACGGGCGCGACGGCGCGCGCGGCCATTTCATCGAACTCGCCCTCGCGCAAAGCCTGGACTGCCGCGGCGGAAAGGCCGGCGTGCGCGGCCACGCCGGCGTCGTCCAGTTTCAGCCCGCGCATGGCTTTGCCCACGATGTCGGCGGCGCTGTCTTCGAGCGGGAGGGGAGCGGTCATGGCGGGAGAAAAAAGCGGGCACGCCGCCCGGCGCGTGCCGGACGGCGTGCCCTGAATTGGTCGCGACTAGCTGAGGACTTCTTTGTGGAAGCTGGCCCAGTCGTCGAGGTTGTTGAGTTCCACCGCGCCGTGCGGGGCCGAGGCGTCGTCGGGCAGGCCGCACGCGGCGAGGATGCCCTTGCGCGTGGCGTCGTCGTGGTTGTAGCCGCGGATGTCGGCGTTGTTTTTGGCGATGGTCGCCGCGTCGAGCTTCACGCCCGGCTGCGTTTTGATCCATGCCTCAAACTGCGTGTAGCTCGGCTTCGTCTTGAGGAATTCGCGCACGGCGGACTCCTGCAAATTGAGGGCCGCGAGCACCATCGCGTCATAGCCTTTGCCGATACCGGGGTAGTCCGAGTGAAGTTTGCCCTGCGTCTCGAGGGAGGCTTTCTGCCAAAGGCGCGGGAGGTGGATGACGCCGAGCGGGCCGGCGGTGCCGGAGCTGATCAAGGGGATGTAGTTGCTCATAGTGAGGTGGTTGGTTTACTGACTGGGTTTTGGGTTGGGCGGCCCGCGATGGCAAACATCGCGCTGAGACCGCTGCGGGCAGCGTTTCTGCGGAAGTGCGCCGCTTTGCGCAACCAAAAAATACCCGCCGCCCCGCGCACACCACCTGCTTTCTCAGAAGTTGACCCCACATGCAGATCGAACACTCGGAATTTCAGGACCAGCTCGTGCGCGGGCTCGCGCACCGGATGAATAACATCCTGACGCTTTTCCACGGCTACGTCGGTCTGCTCCTCGACAACAAGCGCCTCGACAAAACCACGCTCGAAGGGCTCGGCAAAATCCAGGACGGTGCCAAGGCCGCCTCCGACCTCATGGATCGCGCCAACTCCATCGTGCGCCCGCCCTCGGTCGTCTGGCGCGAAGTGCGGCTCGGCGATTTCGTCCGCATGCTGAAGCCGTCCTTCGACACCCTCTGCGGGCCGAAAACCAAGCTCAAAATCGTCTGCCCGGACGACCTTCCCACGATTCACGCCGACGCCGTGCGCGTGAAAACCGCCGTCTTCGAGCTCGTCCGCAACGCCCTCGAAGCCACCTTTGCCGGCGGCGGCACCGTCCGCATCGAGCTGAGCGCTGAGCCGCGCCCGCCGGGCAACCACGCCCATCAGGCCACCAAATGGGTCTCCCTCCGCGTCATCGACGACGGCCCCGGTGTCCCCGAGGCCATCGCCGAGCGCATTTTTCAGCCCTTCTTTTCCACGAAAAAAAAGCTGGCCGCCACCGGCCTCGGCCTCACCGTGGCGGCGGGTTTCGTGCAGCAGCACGGCGGGCTTTTGAAATACGAGAGCACCGCGGAGAGCACGGTTTTCCAGATGCTCCTGCCCGCGTGAGGCAGGTGCTGCAGGGGAAGCTGCCAGCTTCCCTCGAAGCGTGGGAACCAAGCGGATTCTACAGTTTCGCGCGACTTACTCCGTGTGAATCGCTCCCGCTAGGCACGCGACGCGCGGCGGCTGCGGAATGAGGTCGAGTTCGGCGAGGAGCTGCTGGTCTTCGTCAGCGCCGGGGTTTTTCGCCGTGAGCAGCTTGTCGCCGTAAAAGATCGAGTT
>JANXWQ010000475.1 GCA_025351065.1 Chthoniobacter sp.
GAATCCGGCGGCGGCACCGCCACCGCGCCGCCTTCCCGCCACGCCCTGCCCGAGGAGCCCGAGCCCAGTATCGCCGACGCCATCGCGCACCGCCCCGCTCAGGTCGATCCCACCAAAGTCGGCCGCAACGACCCCTGCCCCTGCGGCAGCGGGAAAAAGTTCAAGAACTGCTGCGGCCGCACCGCGTAGCGCGGCTGCGAAAAAAAGCGCGGCGACTGTAGGGAAAGCTGCCAGCTTCCCCCGATCCTCGGCGAGGATCGGGGGACCCCAACGGATTCCCCCGCCAGCCGCGGAGCAGACCTATTTCACCGTCTCTCAGGAGACTACCGCTTCGCCGCCGCGCCCGCGCCTTTCAGCTCAATCCGCACGGACTCGCGGGGCGCCGGCAGCGGCGGGCTGCGAAAGGTTTCGCGGCGCGCGGTATCGAGGACGATGACGATGAAACCGGCCAGCCGCTCCGCGTAGCTGGGATTGCTCTCGAGGCGGTTCCACACGGTCACAGCGTCGAGCGGCTGCTCGCGTTGCAAGTCCACCTCCCACCACGTTTGCGCGTCTTTGCCCGTCGTGTGGGTGGTGGTGTTGGCGGCGTAGTGGCCCGCGGTTTTGCCGTCGATGGCGCGCTGGGCGTCGCCCCCCGCGCTGGTGCTGGACTGCGTGGCGCGGCCTTGCAGGGCGAGGTTTTTTTCGCCGGAAAAAATCTGCACCTCCGCGAGCGAGAGCGGCTGGCCGCGCGGAATCTCGATGCGCACGAAGCGGCCCTGCACGGCCTTCGGGGCGGGCGGCAGCGCAGCCACCACCGGCGGGCGCGCGCAGCTCCACGGCCATTGGAAATCCGGCCCCGCGCCATGCCACGCCCACGCCGCACCCGAGCCGAGCGCAATGACCGCGAGCCCGCCGAGCACCAGCGCGCGCGGGCCGCGGCGGGGAGCTAAAACGGCGGCAGCCGGAACGACCGCCGCGACCGGAGCCGGCACCACCGCCACTACGGGCCACGCGGGCGGCGGCGCAACCGCGTGCAGGCGCTGCGATTCAGCATTGCGTCCGAGCGCAGTCTCGAGCGCCTGGAGCGCGAGCGCCGCCGAGGCGGGGCGCTCATCGGGCCGCATGGCGAGCAGCAACATCAGCCACTCCGCCGTGCGCGGCGGCACATCGCGGCGGCGCTGGAGCAGCGGCACCGGCCCCGCGGCGAGGTGCGCCTGCGCGACGGCGTCCTCATTTTCACCCTCAAACGGCACGACGCCCGTGAGGCAAAAATAAAGCGTGCAGCCAAGCGTGTGCAGATCGGCGCGCGCGTCGGCGGGCTGCTGCGCGATAACCTCCGGCGCGACGAACGCCATCTGCCGCCACGGGATCGCCGCGCCCGCCGCCACCGGCTCCGCGGGGCGCGCGAGCAGCGCGATGCCCACCTCGGCCAGCCGCGCATCCAGCCGCTGATGCTCGTTGCGTTTCACCAGGATGCGGTGCGGGTGCGGATCGCCGTGACGCAACCCCGCGAGATCCAGCGCGGCGAGGCCAAAGAGGCAGTCCTGCGCCACGGAGAGCGTGTCCTTCACATTCAGCGGGCCGCGCGCGGCGAGGTGCTCGGTGAGCGTCTCGCCCTCGGCGTAGGCGTGGGCGGCGTAGGCCCCATCGGCGTCATGGCCGAGTTCGAGCACGGGCACGAGATTCGGATGATCGAGCGCCGGCAGCCGCACTGAGGCATTGGCAAAGGCGCCGGCGTCCACCACGTAATCCGCGCCGTCGTCGGGGATGCGCTGGAGGCGCGCGGCGCGGCCCGTCCGCGTATCCACCGCGCCGTAACGGATGCCCGCGGGCGTCTCCATGCGGCGGCGGACGTCGAAGCGCTCCGACATGGCGGGCTCAGCGAGCGGTCTCCGGCGCGGTCGCCAGCGCGGTGAAGCGCCGCGTGAGCGAGCCGTCGGGCGTGGCGCGGCAGACCCACCAGCCCTTGAGCGGCGAGCCGTCACGGTTTTCGCGCACGCGCGCGCAGCAGCGGCTCACCACCACATCGGCGTGGTGAATGTGCTGCTCGTTCAGCCCGTGCCAGTGGCCGCTGAACGTCCCGCGCAGATTCAGCTTTTCCAGCCGCGTGAGCAGGGCGTCGGCATTGCGCGGTCGATAGGTAGTGCCGGGCCCGAGCGGGAAATGCGTGAACGCCACGGTCGGTGCGCGCGGGTCGAGCTTCGGCAGATTTTCATCGCACCACGCCAGCGTCGCGGGGGAAATGTCCGTGCCGTCGAACGCCAGACCCTGCGTGGAATCCAAACCGATGAACTGCCAGCCGCCGTGCGAGTGGACGTAGTTCGACCGGCCGGGAAAAGCCGTGTCGTAGGCGGTGCGGTCGTCGTCCATGAGGTAGTCGTGATTCCCCGGCACGGGGAAAAACGGCACCCCCAGCCGGTCGAGACACGCCCGCAGCGCGGCAAACTGCTCCGGCGTCCCGCCATCGGCGAGGTCGCCGGCGATCAAGGCCAGCACAGCCTTGGGCGCGCTCTCGCGCATGCGCGCGACCACGTTTTGAAAAAACGGCGCACACTTTTCATCCGAGAAATGCAGGTCATTGACCGCGATGAACTCGAATCCGTCCTCCGCCTCCGCCGCGCGGGCAAACGGCGAGCACGCGAGCGCGGCGGTGAGTCGCAGGGCAGCACGACGGGAGAGCGGATTCATAATCCCAGAAACTCACGCAAAGCCCGCCGCCATGCCAGCAAAACGAAACGGCGCTGGACGCTGCTGTAGGGGAAGCTGACAGCTTCCCCTACCGTAGCGCCAGCGCCACAGCCCGCCGCTTACGGCGCGAACCGCTTCGTGCTGACCACGCGCATCTTGTAGTATTGGTCGATATTCAGCGTGCTGTCCGTGGGATTGGCGGCAAACTTGGTGGCAAAGTCCGGCAGGCCCGGGTCGTTCACGTCGATGTAACGCTCCAGAATCGACGAACCCCGGTACTCACCCACCACCTTGTCCTTGGCCCCATCCCAATGATCCGCCGACGAGCCCGGCGCCTTCTTCAAAGCCTGCACCCGCACATGCACCGTGAAGGTATTCGACTTGGTCGTCAGCCGCGAATAGAGATCGACATACGGCTTCTCCCGCAGGTTATCGCCGGTAAAGGCAAACTTCGTTTTCCAAAATGCCGCCATCGAGGAATCCGTTTCTTTCGGCGAAGTTTGAGGCACAAGATTCATCTCACAAATCTGGGAGGCAGACTTGAAGATGTTGTCGCTGTTATCCGTTTTCGCAAACTTGGTGTCAAAGGCTGCCAAGGTGGCCTTCAAATCAATCAGAAGCCTCCGATCCGGTGTACTAGGAGAAAGACTGTTCGAGGCGGCGTCAAGCGGCTTGTAGGTTTGAGAGTCCTTCAAGTCCAGTGCCGCAAACCTGGTGGACTTCATCACCGCCTGCATGCCGGTGGAGCGGTTGATGTAGGTAAAAGGCATGATCTGATAGTTCAGGTTGATTTTGCCGCTGGTGGCAAACGGTTGGCTAATCGCGTAGGGCTCGACCACCGGCATCCAAAATAAGTCCGCGATAAGATGATCCTTCGGTGAAGTGTTGCCCGGATGACTGGTATCTTCAGGGCGTGGATGAAATAAGAGGGTCTGCCAAGGGAGCATGCGCTGCACCCCAGTGGGAATCGAGCCGAACATCAGAGGCGAGGGAATCTGCCGGTTGGGTGAAAAATAGGTGTTCGATGCGGAGGCATATCCTTGATTCCATCCAAGCATATATGGCAGCCGTGTCTGGCCTCCGGTTTTGCCACT
>JANXWQ010000091.1 GCA_025351065.1 Chthoniobacter sp.
TCCCACTCGAAGCGTTTGCCCGTCTTCGGCATCAGCCCCTGCTCGATGAAATAGAGCACGCCATGCCGCTCCTTCGCCGTGAGCTGCGTGTTCAGCCCGAGCGACCAGGTGAAGTTCACCATCACCTTCGTCCAGTCCACGCCGAGCGAGACGAACCCGACCTCGCCCATCATCGCGTGCCGCGCCTCGTCCCAAAGCTGCCGCGTCATGTCGCGATAGTAGCCCCACGGTTTGCCCCGCGTCTCGGTGATGATGGAGGACATCATTTCCGGCACGTCGATCTCGCGCAGCCGCTTGTAAAACATCATCAGCACCTTCGGCTCAGGCGGCTGGGAAGCATCGTAGATAAAGGCTTCCGCGTTCACACCCATGTTGTACGGATCGGCAAACCGCGCATCGCGCCGCGGCGTTTTGTCGTAGGCGAAAGGCGTGGCCGAGTAGCGCTTCACGAGCTGTTTGGCAACCGCCGCGCCTGTGCCATCCAGCCCGCCCGCCGCGGCCAGGCAGTCATCGAGCAGCGTGAACCACTCCGTTGGACGTTGAGCGTTCTCCCCGCGCAGCGCCGCCACCGCCTTCCCCCCGTACTCCGCCATCTCCCGCAGCTCCAGCAGCGCGAATTTCCCCAGCCGC
This sequence comes from Chthoniobacter sp., assembly GCA_025351065.1. Classification (GTDB taxonomy): domain Bacteria; phylum Verrucomicrobiota; class Verrucomicrobiia; order Chthoniobacterales; family Chthoniobacteraceae; genus Chthoniobacter. The sequence goes on from JANXWQ010000091.1 coordinate 631, forward strand.
ACCGACGGCGCATCCGCCAGTGGATTCGTCTCCCGCCGATGCCGCTCCAGCGCCGCGACCAGCGCCGGCACCGCCTTTTCATAAAGCCCAGCCAACAGCTCCTCCGTCACCGGCGCGGCTTGGATTTCGTCGAAAAAAATCGCGAGGCTTTCATCCGGCACCGCATCCAGCCCGAGCGGCGGCTCCCGCATTTCACCCACCCGCTGCCGCAGCGCCGCCGCATGCTCCGCGCAATGATGCGCATGCAGCGAGAACGCCATTTTCAATTCGTAAACCGGCTCCGCCGTCAGCCGCGCGAGGAAAATCTCGTGCAGCCGCCGGAACGCATAATGATGGCGCTTCAGCCGCCGCACGCACTCCTCGACGGACAGCCCCGGCTTTTGCGCCTCGGCGAAAGTGGCGAGCCCCGCGAGCGCGGGCAGGCCGTGGAGAGGCTGGTAGTTGCTCATGGCGGAAGTTTGATTTTGCCCATCATCCCGCCGCCGCGCGGGCGTGGCAAACACTCGTTCCACGCGCCGCGGCTCGGGAGCCCCGGCCAATGTTATTTACCGGCCGCACGCAGTCCCTCGACTTTTCCCGCCCGACCGGCTACTAACCTGCCCGCCATGAAAGCTTTCACCCTCGCTCTCGTTTTGCTGCCGCTGCTGGCCTGCGCTGAAGATTTCACGCTCGCGGACGGCACGAAATTCAAAGGCACCGTCACGCGGGTCGATCCCGACGGGCTGGTTGTGGAAACCGAGCGCGGCGTGGAAAAGCTCGCCGTTTACGCGCTCACGGCGGAAGACCAGAAGCGGTTCGGTTTGAACCAGAAAGCCGCGGAAGAATTTCGCCTCCAGCAAAAGACCGCCCGCACCCGGCAGCTCGCCGAGCAGGTCGCCGCCGTGCGGACCCAGTCGGCGGCGCTCGAAAAGAAAATCCAGGACGCGCCCACACCGGAGCAGACCGCCGCCCGGCTGCGCGTGGCCCAGACCGGTTTTACCGCCGAGGGCACCGTGATCGAAGGCACCGAGGGCGGCGCGCGCGTGCATCTCACCACGACTCGCGGCAAGGCCGCAGCGACGCTGCTGGAGAAAAGCACGCTGACCAAAGTCGAGCTCGGCCAGGGCTTCATCTACGGGCTGCAGGGAGCCGAGGGTGACACCCAGCGCGGCACGCTCTATCCCGCCGGCTACTACCAGTACGTCACGGACTTCGGCATCGTCCGCACCGTGCGTGCCTACGCCACCACCGTGGAGACCGCCCTGCTCCACGGGGCCACCGGCGCCACCGCCGCACCCGGCAACCTCGACAACCCGCGCGACAAACTCCCCGGCAACCTCCGCGGCGGCACCCTGCTCGACGCACCGAAGCGCTGAGCCGTAGGGCCTCAGCCTCACACGATGCCGCATCGTTCTCGCAAATTGCGATGGGCCACGCTCGCGCTGGTGGCGGTCTCGGGTTTGCTGGCCGGCGGCTATCACATCTCTGCGCGGCACTCGGGCGTCCCGGTCGGCAGCCTTGCGCTGCCGGAAAAAGCCGGCACCTCCGTGCTGCCAGGTTTTTGCACCGCACTCGCATCAGCCGACGACTTGCAGCCCGGCGACATCATGAACGCCCCGCACGGCCACGTCGTCCTTTTTGCCCAGTGGCTTGACGCCGCGAAATCGCGCGCACTTTTCTACGAGGCCCAAGGCGAGCCGCAGGCCAAAGTCGTCGCCAGCAAGCACCGCATTTTCTGGCTGCGCGTGCGCGGCGCACAGCCGCTCCGCTACTCCCACATCACCGACTAGCGAGGGGCAACTGGGATTAAGCGGAAGCTGCTACTCCGCGCCCGCTTCGCGGCCCATGAGATTGGCCATCGCCGCGCGGGGTGAAATCGTGCCGTCGAGGAGCGCGCGGATTTGCGTGATGATCGGCGTTTCGATGCCGAACCGCGTCGCGCACTCGCGGGCGCTGTAGGTCGTGGGCACGCCCTCGGCGACCATGTTCATCGAGGCCACGATGTCGGCCAGCCGCTCGCCGCGACCGAGGCGTTCGCCGACGGCGCGGTTGCGGCTGTGTTTGGAAAAGCAAGTGACCATGAGATCGCCGAGGCCGCTGAGCCCCTGGAAGGTCTCGCGCCGGCCGCCGAGCGCGGTGCCGAGGCGGCTGAGTTCGGCGAGCGCGCGGGTGACGAGCGCGGCCTTGGAGTTGTCGCCGAGGCCGAGGCCGTCGCTCACGCCGGCAGCGAGGGCGAAGATGTTTTTCAGCGCGCCGCCCAGCTCGATGCCGGCCACGTCGTCGCTCATGTAGGCGCGGAAGGACGGTGTGGAAAAGGCCTGCTGGAGCCGTTTCGCGAGCGCCCCGTCGCGGCAGCCGAGCACCAGCGCGGTGGGCATCTGGCGGGCGACTTCCTCCGCGTGGCTCGGGCCGGAAAGCACGCCGACGGGATGGCGCGGAAAGCACTCGGCGATGATCTCGCTCATCCGCAGCCCACTGCCGCGCTCCACGCCTTTGGTGCAGGAAAGCAGCGCCGCATCCTCGCGCAGTCCGACGGTCGCCAGGCGCGAGGCGACTTCGCGCACCGCCTTCGAGGGCGTGACCAGCAGGACGAGGTCGCACCCGCGCAGGTCGTCGAGTTCGTGGGTGAAACGCAGCGCCTCCGGCAGCGCGACGCCGGGGAGATACGCGGCGTTTTCCCGCGCGGCGGCGACGCGCGCGATGTGCTGCGCGTCGTGTCCCCAGATGGTGACGGGCAGATGATTCGCGAGCAGCGGCACCGCGAGGGCCGTGCCCCAGCTCCCCGCGCCGATGATGGCGACGTTTTGAAAACTCATGTTTGGAAAATGGGTGCGTCTGCGCCGTGCCGGACGTTGAGGATTAAACGCAGAGACGCAGCGGCGCGGAGGGCGCAGAGAAATCCGTGCGAGAGACGGCGGTCTTTCCGCCTCTGCGATCTCTGCGCCTCTGCGTCCCTGCGTTGAAAAAACCTCGGCGGCATCACGGCGTGGGTGGCTTCGGATCGCCAAAGCGCAGCTCGGTGCCTGTGCTGAGGCGCTGGATATTGGCGGTGTGACGCTTGATGACGAGCGCCGCGGCGGCGACGGCAAAATAGAAATTTCCCCAGCCTGCCACCGCGGCCCAGCCGTGTGCCGGACCGAGGAACATTAGCCCAATCACCACAACGGGCAGGCATGCCGCCGCGATGAGCGACGCGAGCGAAACGTAGCGCGAGACTTTGAACACCACGCCCCAGACCATGAAAGTGAGCAGCGCCGCGAGCGGCATCATGCCGATGATGACGCCGAGCGAAGTCGCCACGCCCTTGCCGCCTTTGAAGCGCAGCCAGACCGGAAAATTGTGCCCGAGAATGCAGCCCAGCGCGGCGGTGATGCCGGCGAAATCGGGCGTGAGAAAATTCAGCGCGGTGTGACCGTGGGGGAAGTGCTCGGTGACGGGAAAGCGCGCCGCGATGGCGACACCGAGCGTGACCGCGAGCCAGCCTTTCGCGGTGTCGCACACGAACGCCAGCAGGCCCCATTTTTTCCCCATCACCCGCCACACATTCGTCGCGCCGATGTTCCTGCTGCCGTGCTCGCGCACGTCGAGACCCTGCGATTTCGAGATGAGCAGGCCGCTCGGCACCGAGCCCAAAAGGTAGCTGGCAAGGAGGATGGAGACGATGAGGAGCGTCATGCGGCGTGGCGGAGTGCAAGTCAGCACGCGCGGCCGCGCAAGGAAATTTGCGGTTGACGGCGCGCGGCGCGCGGCCAAAGACTCGCCGCGCAGTTTCGAGGAAAAAAACATGAGCGCGCGGCCCACCATGCAAAGCTGCACGAACCGCCAGTCGCGGCTCGGGGGAAAAAACGGGCCGCCCGCCCAGCAACCACCACGCCCATGAACGAACGCGAATATCTCGCCCAGTTGGAATCGGCGAATGCCGAGGAATTGGCGCAACTGCTCCGCCGGCCGAGCGCGGAGGAGGAGCGGCTGCTGGCGGTGTACTTTGGCGAAGCACGCCTCGCCCGCCTGCGCCGGCTCGCGCTGAGCGCTCCGCGGCGCGGCGCGCGGCGGGGAAATGTGGTCGTGCTCCACGGCATCATGGGAGGCGAACTCACGGTATATCCGCCGAACCAGTCCAGCCAGGGCGTGTGGCTGAATTTTCTGCGCATCGCCATCGGTGCGGTGGGCTGGCTGCGGATGACGCCGGAGCCGCGGTCGCAGTTCGAGGTGCGGGCCACGGGCATCCTGAAAAAATGGTACTCGGAAATGCTGCTCGGCCTCGCCGCGGACCAGTGGAAGGTGCAGGCCTTCTGGTTCGACTGGCGGCTCGATCTCGCGGCCAGCGCGGACGCTTTGCGCCAGCAGATCGACGGCTGGTTCGGCCCGAGCGAGCCGGTGCAGCTCGTGGGGCACTCGATGGGCGGCCTCGTGGCGCGCACCTACATTTTGCGGCACCCGGACCGTTGGGCGAAAGGCGGGCGGCTGGTCATGCTGGGCACGCCGAACCGCGGTTCGTTCGCCATCCCGCAGGTCATCACCGGCGCGCTCGACACCGTGCGCAAGCTCGCGCTCGTGGACGTGACGCACAGCCGCGCGGAACTGCTCGGCGTGCTCAACAGCTTCCCCGGCTCGCTGCAAATGCTGCCGTCGCCTCTGGCCATAAAGGACATGGAGCGGATGTACGACGCAAAAACGTGGGCGCAATTCGGCGTGACGCAAAAGCTGCTCGACGGCGCGCGCGCCAGCCATGTGCGGCTCGCGAAAATCGTGGATGGCGCGCGCATGGCCTACATCGCCGGCTGCAACCAGCCGACCAAAAACGGGGTCGCCGACTGGGCGCGGCTCGACGACCCCGCGGCCTACACGGACACGCTCGAGGGCGATGGCACGGTGCCGCACGCGCTCGGTTTTTTGGAGGATGGCACCACGCGCATTCCCACTTACTTCGTGGAATGCGAGCACGGCGCGCTGCCCAATAACGAGGACGTCATCGCCGGCACGCAGCAGCTCCTCGCCACCGGCAGCGCCGCGCTGGCGAAGACCCCGCCCAAGCACCGCGGCCTGGCGGACGTGGCCGCGCGCGCACAGGTGCGGCGCGACCGCGAGCAGCGCGAGGAGGAAACGCTGCGCGAACTCAGCCGCCGCGTGCGTGCCCGTACGCGCGGCGCGGTGGCCGCGGCCGCCCCGCTTTCCGCCGAGGAAGTGCAGGCCACCGAGATGCTCGTGCGCACCTTTCTCGCCGAGGCCGGAGCCGCGCCGGACCGCGTGACGCCGGGCCTTTCCGCCACGCCGCCGCCTTCGTCAAAAGCGGGCGGCGGCGGGGCCAATGGCGACAGCTTCAGGGCCGCCATCACCATCCGGCTGGCGCATGGGAGCATCGGCGAAACGCGGGCGCTGGCGCCGGACGCGGAGGCCATCTCGGTCGGGCATTACATGGGCGTGCTGCCGCAAAATGCGGAGCTGGCGCTCGACCGGGCGATCAGTTGGCGCGGACCGCATGCGGCGAAAGCCGAGGCGGCTTTGCTCATCACCGCGCTCTCCCGGCGCGGGGCGATCGGCGGCGCGCTGGGGCAGAATTTTTTGCTGCCCGATCCGCGCGATGCGCAGCGTGTCATCGTCATCGCCGGGCTCGGGCAGCCGGGGACGTTTGGCGAGGCGGAGCTGGCGGTGCTGGCGCGCGAACTCGTGTGGCTGCTCGGGCGCGCCGGCAAGAAGCACCTTTGCACAATCCTCATCGGCGCGGGCGCGGGCAATCTGGAGGTGCCGGACGCGCTCCGCGCCTGGCTGCGCGGCATCCGCCGGGCGCTCTACGATGCGCACGCCAAGCAAGAGCCGCAGTTGGAAAAAATCACGTTCGTCGATTATTCGGACGCGAATTTCATCCGGCTGGACCAGGCGCTGGCGGAAGCCGTCCCCGCTTTCAAAAACGATCCCGAGCCGCTCGTCATCACCTACGCCGCGCCGCGCAAAGCCGCGTTAAATACCGCCCGGCAGGCGGCCGAAACCGCCGCTTGCCAGGAGGGCATTGCGGATTTGAAGGAGCTGCTCGAACACGATGGCAAAAGCACGGCCAACGCCGAGCCGGTGCGGCTCACCATCCGGCTCGTGCGCGACACCTTCGAGTTTGCCGCGCTCACCGCCGACGCCTCGGTGCCGCAGCGCGAAACGCGCATCGACCCGCAGCTCATCGACGAAGCCAACGACCAGCTCCCCGCCGCGACCGACGCCGGGGCGCAGCGGGACGAGGGCAACCTGCTCGGCCGCCTGCTGCTGCCGGATGATTTGCGCGACACGATCATGCGCCCCGGCGGCCCGCTGGTGCTGGCGCTCGATGCCACGACGGCGCGCGTGCATTGGGAAATGCTGGCGCTCGAGCCGGCGCGACCGGACGGGGTGTTCGACAAGGAAAAATTCCTCGGCACCGCGCGCGGCCTGACTCGGCAGTTGCGGACGAATTTTGCGCCTCTGCCCGAGCCGCCGATCCTGTCGGGCCGCGTCCTGCGCGTGCTCGTGGTGACCGATCCGGCGGAGGACATGCCGCTGCCGGGCGCGCAGGAGGAGGGCGAGGCGGTCGCCGCGATCTTCGAGGAATTCCAGCGCGAGACCGGCCACGAAGTCGATGTCGTGCGACTCTCCGGACCGCGCCGCGCCACGCGCGTGGCGGTGCTCGACCAGCTCATCAACCACCGCTTCGACGTGCTGCATTACGCGGGGCACTGCTTCTATGACAAAGCGGACCCGACGCGCTCGGGCTGGATTTTCACCGGCGGCCGCACGCTCTCCGCGAATGAACTCAACCGCGTGGACCGCATCCCGCGCTTCGTTTTCTCGAACGCCTGCGAATCCGGCATCACGCCCGATCGCGCGCGTGAGCGCAGCGCGTTGCTCGCGCCCACTTTTGCCGAGGCGTTCTTTGGCCGCGGCGTGGCGAATTTCATCTGCACCGCGTGGCCCGTGGACGATGCCGCCGCGCTCGAATTCGCGCGCCGGCTTTACCGCGGCATCCTCGGCCTGCGCGGCCCCGGCCACCCCGCGGAGGCGCTGCACGAGGCGATGTCCGCCGCGCGTTGCGAGCTCGCGCAGCTCGGGCTCGGCGGCTTGCAGACGTGGGGCGCGTACCAACATTACGGCGATCCGAATTTCCGCTTCGGCACACCCTCCGTCGTAGTGGAAAAAACACCCGCGCCCGTGCCGAAAAAATCTCCGAGGACGGCGCCGCGCCGCACCAAAAAATAACGCCCCATGCCGTCCGAAATCGCCGACCACTGCCGTCAGATTGTCGAGGAGCTGAAGTGCCAGAAGGTCATCCCCTTTCTCGGCGCGGGGGTGAATCTGTGCGGCTTTCCGCGCGTGCCGGACGATGACGCGCTGTGGCAGAAAAACGGCTGGCTGCCCAATGGCACCGAGCTTTCGCGGCTGCTCGCGCGGCGCTTTGCCTACAATGATCCGACGACCGACTGGGATCTCATGCGCGTCTCGCAATACGCCAGCGTGACGAACAGCGTGGGCTCGCTCTACGACGAGCTGCAGAAACTTTTCGCCCGCGATTATCCGCTCACGCCGCTGCACGCCTTCCTCGCGCGCATCCCCGCGCACCTGCGCCGCGCGGGGTTTGCGGACGGGCTGCCGCTCATCATCACCACGAATTACGACGAGGTGCTGGAGGCCGCCTTTCTCGCCGCAGGCGAGCCTTTCGACCTCGTCACCTACTTCATGGATCGCGACGGCCAGCTCGGGAAATTCTGGCATCTGCCGCAGGCGTCCGAGCATTTCCTGAAACGCACCGACGCCGACACGGGAGCCGCGCCGTGGCAGCTCATCACGCCGCCGAATACTTACGCCGAGCTGCCCGTGAACCGGCGCACCATCATTTTGAAAATCCACGGCGCGGTGGATCGCGCGGACCAGGACGAGTCGAGTTTTGTCATCACCGAGGACGACTACATCGACTTTCTCTCGCGCATGGATTTCGCCAATCCGCTGCCCAAACTGCTGGCCATGATGATGAAGGACACGCACTTCCTTTTCCTCGGCTACGGGCTGCGCGACTGGAATCTGCGCGTCATCCTCCAGCGCATCTGGGGCGCGCAAAAACGCTCCTACAACTCGTGGGCCATCCAGCTCAATCCGCAGCCCATCGACCGCAAATCCTGGGCGAAGCGCGACGTCGATCTGCTCGACATGCGGCTCGAGGAATACGTGCCGCTGCTCGACGAGGCGCTCGCCGCGCTCCCCACCGCGCCATGACCGCCGCCGAGCCCCAGGACGAGCTGATGAAGGCGTGCCCGTACCGCGGGCTGGTGCCGTACTTCGAGGACGACGCGGAGTTTTTTTTCGGCCGGGAAAGCGACACCCGCATCATCGTGGCGAACTGCCTGACCACGCGCGTCACGCTTTTCTACGGCGCCAGCGGCGTGGGCAAAAGCTCGGTGCTCTATGCCGGCGTCATCCGCGAACTGCGCCGCCGCGCGCTCGCCAATCTCGACCGGCGCAACTGCCCGGAATGCGCCGGCGTGGCCTTCAGCTCGTGGCGCGACGATCCGGTGAAAGGGCTCATCGAGCGCGTGGACGCGACGCTGCGCAAACTGCTGCCCGAATCCTGGCTGGAAAAAATGCCGCCGCCCGCCGCCACGCTCGCCGAGAGTCTGCGGACGTGGACGGAATTCATGAAGAGCGACCTCGTGCTGCTGCTCGACCAGTTCGAGGAATATTTCCTCTACCGCGACACGCACGACACGAGCTTTGCCGATGAACTCGTGGCCGTGGTCAATGATCCCGAAATCCGGGTCAACGTCCTCATCTCGATCCGCGAGGACGCGCTCGCGCGGCTGGACACTTTCAAGGCGAACATCCCCTCGCTTTTCGCCAACGGCCTGCGGCTCGACCACCTCACCACGGAGTCCGCGCGCCTCGCCATCGAACGCCCGCTCAAGCTCTACAACGCGCGGCTGCCCGCGGCGGCGGCGCGCGTGAGCATCGAGCCCGCGCTGGTGGACGAACTGCTGAGCCAGGTGCAGGCGGGCCGCGTGCGGCTGAAGCAGGCGGGCACCGGCGCGGTGCGGTTTGGCTCGGGCGTCATCGACGCCAAGGCGCGCGTGGAAGCGCCGTATTTGCAAATGGTGATGATGCGGCTGTGGCGCGAGGACATCGCGCGCGGCGGGACGGCGCTGCAGCTGGGCACGCTCAAAAAGCTGGGCGGCGCGGAGAAAATTCTGCGCACGCATCTCGACGTGGTCATGGCGCAACTGACGCCTGCCGAGCAGACGCTCGCGGCGCGTGTTTTCCATCAGCTGGTGACGCCGGGCGGGACGAAAATCGCGCACTACGTCAATGACCTCGCCGAGTTCGCTCACGCCCCGGAGCCGCGCGTGGCGCAGATGTGCCTGCGGCTCGAGGACTGGCAGGCCCGCGTGCTGCGCGATGTCACGCCGCCCGGCATGGACTCGAAACGCTACGAGATTTTCCACGACCTCCTGGCCGCGCCGATCCTCGACTGGCGGCAGCGCCGCGGGGCGGAGGAGCAGCGCCTCGCGGCGCGGAAAACGTGGGCGCTACGCATCGCCGCGGTCTTCGCGGTGGGCGGGCTGATGGCGGCGTCGGTCATCGGCTGGCTGTGGGTGCAGAAAACCACTGCCGACAAGCAGGCGAAACAGGCAGTGAAGGCCAAGGACGACGCCGTCGAGGTGAGGAATCGCGTGGTGGACGACTCGAAAGTCCTGCTCCAGAGATTGAAGACCCAAGGGCAGCAGGCGCTGTCGCATCAGCCCGCGCCAAGCTCATCCGAGCAGCTCAAACTTTCCCAGGAAGCCGCGCAGCGTGAGCGCACGCGCTTCGAGACGGGGAAAGAAACCGGGCGTCCGTCCGTGGCGAATGGCGGCGACAGCCCGCTCTCGAATCTCCCGGCGGCCCGCGTGGAAGGCGCGGTGGAATTTGCCACGCAAAAGATCAACACCTCGCAGGAGCGAGATGTCTGGAACGCCGACTACGCCAGCTTTCCCGTGCCCGCGCCGCCGGGCACGCGGCCCACGTTTTTAATCACTGCGGGGCGCGACAAGACGGCGTTCGTAATGGACCTCGTGGGCGACAACGACTTTTTCCTGATCGGGCATCAGGGGGAAGTGAACGCCGCGCTCATCAATCCGAACGCCGCGGCGCGCGCCACCGGCTGGTTCGCCGCCACGGCGAGCGACGACACGACGGCGCGTGTGTGGAAATTCGGGACGGGCGCCGCTTTCGCAGAACTCAAAAAGCACACCGCCGCGCTCACCGGACTCGCGTGGAGCCGCGACGGACGCTGGCTGGTCACGACGGGCAAGGATCGCAAGGCGATCATCTGGGACGTGGGCGGCGAGCAGCCGCGCGCCGTGCGGATTTTGGAGCAAAGCGCGGGCAGCGTCTGGCAGGCGGCGCTGCTCGAAACCGCCGCCGCGTCCTGGATGGTGACGGCGTGCGGCGATGGCAAGGCCTACCTCTACAGTTTTCCCGACGGGAAATTCCTGCATGCGTTCGATCACGGCGCGCTGGTGCGCCGGGCGGTGCTCAGTCCCGACGGACGCTACGTGCTGACGGCCGGCGGCGATGGGCGCGCGGTGCTGTGGGATCGCGCAAGCGGCGACCCGCTGCTCGAGGCGGTGCATGAAAAGGCGGTGCGCGATGTGGCCTTCGACGCGAGCGGACAGCACTTCGTGACCGGCAGCGCGGACGGCACAGCGCAGGTCTGGGACGTGCAGACACGCAAGGGAATCGTCGCGCTGAAAGGCCACACCGCGCCGGTTTTCGCCGTGGCTTTCACGCCCGGCGGCCCCGGCGTGGTGACGGCGAGCTGGGATCGCACGGCGCGCCTTTGGAACTTCGAGGAGAAGCGCTGCCTCGCCCTTTGCACCGGTCACACGGATGTCATCTGGTCGCTCAAATTCAGCCCCTCGGGCACCAACTTCTGCACCACCGGCGCCGATGGCACGACCCGCCTTTGGGATTTGAAAGCGATCCCCGGCACGGAAGCGCTGCGCCCGAAATAACCGCGCCCGCGGTCAGCCGGCGCGCAGTCTTTTCGCCGCGAGCACGGCCTCGATTTTGCCGAGCGGGAGACAGTTCACCACATCGGCGCGGGTGAGCCAGCCTTTGCGCGCGATGCCGATGCCGTAGTGCAAAAACTGGAGATGATCGGTGTGGTGCGCGTCGGGGTTGATGACGCACTGCACGCCCTTCTCCTTGGCCAGCGGCCACCAGCGCCAGTCCATGTCGAGGCGGCGCGGGTTGGCGTTCAGCTCGATGAGCGTGCCAGTCGCCGCAGCCGCTTCGATGATCGCGGGAATATTCACGGCGTAGGCATCGCGTGCGAGCAGCATGCGTCCGGTGAGGTGGCCGAGCATGGTGACGTGGGGATTTTCCATCGCGCGGATGAGGCGTTTCGTCATCTCCGCCTCGGTGAGCGAAAACGAGCTGTGGACGGACGCGACCACGTAGTCGAGCCGCTCCAGCAGGTGGTCGGGAAAGTCGAGCGTGCCGTCCTTGTGAATGTCCACCTCGCTGCCGGCGAAGACGCGGAAGTGGCCGTCGAAGGTTTTGTTGAGCGCCTTGATTTCCTCGATCTGTGCGAGCAGCCGGTCGGTCTCGAGGCCGTGCGCCTGCACGGAGGATTTCGAGTGGTCGGCGATGCCCAGGTATTGCAGGCCCAGCTCCTGCGCGGCGGCGGCCATTTCAGCAAGGGTGCTGCGGCCGTCGCTGGCGGTGGTGTGGTTGTGGAAAGTGCCGCGCAGGTTTTCCAACTCCACGAGATCGGGCAGCTTGTGGTTTTCCGCGGCGGCAATTTCCCCGCGATCTTCGCGCAATTCAGGCTCCACGTAGTCGAGGTCGAGCGCGTGGTAGAGGCCGCGTTCGTCGAGGATTTGCGGCGGGTCTTCTTTCGGATTTCGGATTTCGGATTTCGGATTTCCGAGCGGAGCGAGGCGGTATTCGTTGAGCGTCCAGCCGCGGGCGAGGGCGCGCTGGCGCATGATGATGTTGTGCTCCTTCGAGCCGGTGAAGTAGTTCAGCGCAAACGGATGCTCCGCGTTTTTCACCACGCGCAGATCGGCCTGGATGCCGCTCTTGAAACGCACGCTCGATTTCGTCGCGCCGTGCGCGATCACGCTCTCGACCATCTCGTGTTTCACGAAAAAATCCGACACCTCCGCGGGCGCGTTGGTGGCGACGATAAAGTCGAGATCGCCCACGACTTCCTTCCGCCGCCGGTAGCTGCCGGCGATGGTCGCCTGCAAAACCTCCGGCAGCTCGCGCAGCTCGCCGACCATCCGCTCGGCGTCGGCTGCGATGGAGCCGAGGCGGAAGCGCCCGGCGTGTTTCGCGCGCGACTGGATGGCCGCGAGGATGTTGTCCGCGGTCTTTTTTCCAAAGCCCGCGAGCCCCGCCACACGTCCATCTTTACTCGCTGCCTCCAGCTCCGGGATCGTGGTGATGCCGAGCTTGTCCCAGAGCGCCTTGATCTTTTTCGGCCCAAGTCCCTGCAGGTCGAACATCTCGAACACGCCCGGCGGAAACTCCGCTTTCAAAATCTCGAAGTAGGCAAGCTGACCCGTGGCGACGAGTTCCGTGATCTTCTCCGCGATCGCTTTGCCCACGCCGGGAATCTCCCCGAGCCGTCCCTCGCCCGCCGCCGCCACGAGGTCGCCGGTGTAAGTCTCCAGCGCCCGCGCGGCGTTCGTGTAGGCGCGGATTTTGAAGACGTTCTCGCCTTTGATCTCCAGCATCTGCGCGATGTTTTCGAGGATGTCGGCGATCTTGTCTTTCGTGATGGGAGCCATGTGCGGAGGCGGGAAAATACCGCGCCGCACCGAGCAGTGTCACGCCCGCGGGAGGGTTTATTTTCTAACGCAGAGACACAGAGGAGCAGAGAAGAGTTTCGCTGACCACAATCTCTGCGCTCTCTGCGCCTCTGCGTCTCTGCGTTGAAAACAAACCGCTCAGAGCTTCTAAACCCGCACCACTTCCCACACCGCGGACTTTCCCTCCGCCAGCTCCAGCCACGCATAGCTCGCGGGTGCGCCGCGGTTCGGGCGGGTGATGCAGCCGGGATTTAGCAGGCGCACGCCAGCGAGGACTTCGTCGCGCGGGACGTGGGTGTGGCCGTGGAGCAGGAGATCGAAACCGGCGGGCGGGTGACGCGGCGGGATGTGTTCGAGACGGATGCGGAAACCTTCGCGCACGAAATCGAGCGTAAGCGGCCAGTCGGTGCAGTCGTCGCAGTTTCCGCGGACTACGAGCACGGACGGGCCGAAGGTTTGCAGCGCCGCGAGGAGCGGTGGCGCGCAGACATCGCCGAGATGCCAGATTTCATCCGCGCCAGCAAAGGCCGCGCGCAGGTGGGACGGGAGCCGGTCGTGGGTGTCGGCGAGGACGGCGATGCGCATGCTCCCTGGTCGCGCCGGCGGCGCTGGCTACTGCCCCTTGCGCGAACCTTCCTGCACCACGTAGGAATTCTGGATCACGTCGCGCACCCGCTCGGGCGGGCAGACTTTGGTGGTCTGATAATCGACGTTTCCGTCCTTGCCGATGATGACGAGCGCGAAGTCGTCAGCCGCGCCGTAGGCGCTCGCGACCGCCGGGCCGTCCGTGGCGACGACGAACGGGATGTCCGACTCCACCGGCCCCGTGCCGTCGCCGAGCGCGGCGATGAAGACGACCTGCTTGCTGGCAAACTGCTCGTAAATTTCCTTGAGATACTTGAGCTGCTTTTTGAAGGCGCGGTTCTTCGGCGTCTTCGTGATGAGCAGCACCACGGCCTGCCCGCGCAGACCTTTGAGCGTTTGCTTTTTGCCCGGCCCCGGAAAGCCGAAGTCCGGCGCGAGGCGCACGACTTCCGCGTGGCTGGCGGCGAGCGAGAGGGTGAGGAGGGCGGCGATGAGCAGTTTGCGCATGGGGAATATTAGACCTTCAGGATTTCCGCTTCCTTGGTCGCGGTGGCGTCGTCGATTTTTTTGCCAAACTGGTCGGTGAGCTTCTGCATTTCCGTCTCCAGACTGCCGAACTGATCCTCGGAGATCGCGCCCGCTTTCTGCGCTTTCTTGAGCCCGTCGATGCCCTCGCGCCGCGTCGAGCGCACGCGCACTCGCGCCTCCTCGGCCATTTGCTTGATGCCCTTCACCAAATCCTTGCGCCGCTCCTCGGAGAGCGCCGGGATGGGCATGCGAATGATCTTTCCATCGACGATCGGATTGATGCCGACCTTCGATTCCTTGATCGCGCGCTCGATGTCCTTCGTCGTGCTCGCGTCAAACGGCTGGATGACCAGCAGCCGCGGCTCGGGCGTCGTGATGAGCGCGAGCTGCTTGAGTTTCATCTGCGCGCCGTAAGCCTCCACGTCGATGTTCTCGACCAGCGCGGGCGACGCCTTGCCGGTGCGCACGGAGGAAAATTCGTGCTGGAGATAGTCGAAGCCTTTTTCCATCGCGGCCTCAGCTTCGAGCATGATTTCATCGGGATCCATAGGCGTTATTCGAGGGTGACGAGCGTGCCGACGGCCTTGCCGAGGACGACGCTGCGGATGTTGTCGGATTTCATCATGTCGAAAACGATGATCGGCATTTTGTTGTCTAGGCACAGGCTGAAGGCCGTGGAATCCATGACCGAGAGCCGTTTCGACAGCGCCTCGCTGAAGGTGATGCGGTCGTATTTTTTCGCCTTCGGGTCTTTGAACGGGTCGGCGGTGTAGATGCCATCAACCTTCGTCGCTTTCAAAATCACCTCCGCGCCGATTTCGTTGGCGCGCAGGGCGGCGGTGGTGTCGGTGGAAAAAAACGGGTTGCCCGTGCCGGCGACGAAAATGACGATCTTGCCCTCGTCGAGATGATCCACCGCGCGGCGGCGGATGAATTTCTCCGCGACTGTGTCCATCGGGATCGCCGTCTGCACGCGGGTCGGCAGGCCCATTTGCTCCAGCGCGCTTTGCAGGGCGAGGCCGTTGATGACCGTGGCGAGCATGCCCATGTAATCCGCGGTGGTGCGCTCCATGCCGCGATGGCTGGCGCTCAGCCCGCGCCAGATATTGCCGCCGCCGATGACCACCGCGATCTGCACCCCGAGGTCATGCACGGCTTTGATCTGCGAGCAGACCTGCTGCACGATTTCCGGCGAAATATTGTCCGCGCTGCCCCGCGCCTTGAGCGCCTCGCCGCTGAGTTTCAGGACGATGCGCCGGTATTTCGGCTTGAGGGATTTAGCGGATTTCGCGGGTGTCTTGGGCTTCGGCATCGGGCCGCAGATAAAACACGAACCGCGCGCCGCATGGGAAGGGAAATCCTTATGGCCCCGCGCGCGCCGCGACCTTCATTTCGGCGGCGGCAAAAGCCTCGGCGAAATCCATCACACACATCGTCCCGTAGCCCGCGTGCGGGCCGGTGGCGAGACCGACGCAGAGCAGGTCGCGGCTGAAAATATTCTGCCGGTGGAGGCGGTCGCGCGTGCCGTCATCGACGAGCAGCGAGACCACGATGCCGCGCGCGTCGCGCTCGCCGTAGGAGATGTTTTCCGCCGCATGCCCGCTCCAGCGGCCAAAGCGCGCCATGCGTTTCCACGGCGTGCTGCCGTCGCGGCCGGTGTGCCCGCGCCCGCCCGCCGGGCCGAGGTCGAGCACATGCGCCAGCGCGCTCGCGCTCAGCCCTTCGGAGCGCGTGAGCGGCGGCAAAGGCCGCGCCTTTTCCAAAAACCGCACCGCCTCCGCCACCACCCGGTCGCCTTCGCTGTGCCGCTGCCCGGACGCGCGGCTGGCGACGATTTGCGCGTAGGCCCGCGGCGCGGTGCGCGCGAGATTCAGCTCGGCGTGGACTTGCGCGGCGAGATCGTCGGCCTGCGCCAGTGCGGTGCCGCAGAGTGCGAGCACGAAAGCGGTCAGAAATTTCATGCGAGCCTTTCAAGCAGCCCCGGTGCCAGTCGCCGCCGCACGACGAATCTGAATGACATCGCCGGGCGCGAAATCTAGTCAACAGGCGTGAGTCGCCCCACGCCTTGGAAAATCGCAGACCTCATCGACTTCGAGTACCTGCTCGCCGCCGGGCCGGACGCGGGAGAAACGCGGCGGCGCGGGCGGCTGCCGGACGTGCCGCCCGGCGACGACGTCGGCGGGCGGCGGCGGCTGTTCAAAGCGTGGGTGCAACTGCGCCGCGGCGAATCCGCCGAGCCGCTGCCGGGCGAAAACGTGGCCGCTGGGTGGCGCGGGCTGCTCGTGCTCGCGCTGCTGGCCGGCCTCGCGCTCGGCGCGAGCGTGACCGCCGGGCTGCTGCACTACCGCAGCGCCGAGCCGGTGAACGTCTCGTGGTTTCTCGCCTGCACCCTTGGCGTGCAAATGCTCGTGCTCGCCACCGCGGGCGCGCTCGGGCTGCTGCGTGCGGGCACGGATTGGCTCGACGATTTTCACCCCCTGCGCGGCCTCCTCGCCGCGCTCGCCGCCGCATGCAGCGCGGGCCTGCGCCGCCTGCCCGGCGAGCAGCGCGCGCGTCTCGGTGCGAGCCTCGCGGTGATCGGGCGGAAGCGCGAAATCTACGGTTCGCTCGCGGCCTGGCCGTTTCTCATCGTCACGCAGCTTTTCGCCGTAAGCTACAACGTCGGCATCCTCGCCGTCCTGCTCACGCACCTCACTTTCACCAGCATGCACTTCCAGTGGGAATCGACGTGGGTGAAAAATCCCGCCGCCGCCGCGCGCATCGTCGCCGTAGCGGCAGCGCCCTGGAGCTGGTTTGCGCCCGCATCGCAACCGACAGCGAGCGAAATCGAAACGTCCCACAATATCAGCCGTGTCACCTTCAACCGGATGCAGTCCGACCATGATCCCCGGCTCAGCGCCCTCGAAGCGTGGTGGCCGTTCCTGTGCTACGCCGTGGCGTGCTACGGGCTGCTCCTGCGCGGCGCGCTGCTCGTTTTCGCGTGCGCGAAAATGCGGGCTTCGCTGCGCGGGCTGACGTTTGATCACGAGGGCTGCAACGCGCTTTTTCGCCGCCTCACCGGCCCGGTCGTGCAGACGCAAAGCGGCACCGCCGCGCTGGAAATCCCCGCCGCCGACGCACCGCCGGCCGCCCACGCGGCGCGCGGCGGCGCGTGTCTCGCGCTGGTTGCCGCGGATGTGGAGCTGCCCGCCGAGCAGCCAGCAGCCTACATCGGCACGGCGTTCGGCTGGCGCGTGGCGCAGACGCTGCCGGCGCAAATCGACCACCCGAGCGCCAACGCGGACGCGCTCGCCGCTCTCCGCGCGCGGCGGGCGCCGATCAAGGCCATCGCGCTCTTTTTGCAAAAAGTGGCGGACGCGGCGGGCGCAAAAACCGAGGTCGTCCTGCTGCTCACCGGGCGCAAAGACGGCGCGGGTTTCGCACCGGTCGGGGACGCGGAATTCACGCACTGGAAAAACTTCCAGGCCATCCACGGGCTGCGCGTGAGCTTGGAAAAATGGAGCGCCGCATGACCGACGCCACGCCGACTTTCGCCATCGTGGGCGCGGTCAATCACGGCAAGTCGTCCGTCGTTTCCACGCTCGCGGAGGACGACCAGGTGCGTGTGAGTTCGCAGCCCGGCGAAACTGTTGATTGCCAGCGTTTCGAGCAGCGTGGGGGTCTTTTCGTTTTCTACGACACGCCGGGTTTTCAAAATGCCATCGAGGCGCTGGCGGAACTCGCCTCAGCGGCGCAGGCGCGGGAGCCGCTGGCGGTGTTTCGCGAGTTCATCGCGCGGCATCGCGGGGGTGCGGAGTTCGAGGCGGAGTGCCTGCTTTTTCAGCCGGTGGTCGAGGGCGCGGGGATCATCTATGTGGTCGATGGCTCGGAGCCTTTGCTCGAAATTCACGCGGCGGAAATGGAAATCCTGCGGCTGACGGGCGCACCGCGGCTGGCGATCATCAACCGCACGAGTGCCGACGATCATGTGCAGGACAGGAAACGGCGGCTCGGGCTGCACT
>JANXWQ010000478.1 GCA_025351065.1 Chthoniobacter sp.
ATGCTTCCCGCGATGGATAGCATCAACGGGGCAGCCGACCATGCAATGCGCGTTGACGCACGAGCGGCAGGAGGTCGCCACGACATAGTTGTCGAAGCGCATCCCGTCGCGCAGCAGCCGGGTGATGGGCGCACCGTGCGATGCGGTGCCGTGCTGCTCCACGCAGCCTTTCGTGCATTCGTCGCAGCGCGTGCAGAGATCCATGTCGAGCACGAGCAGGCTGCGGCCTTCGTAGAGGCCTTGCGCCACGTACTCGGGCAAAGTGGCGTCGCGATCCTGGTCGCTGCGGAGCCGCGCGAGCGACTGCTCGACGAGCCGCCGGCGGAGGATCGGAAACTGCCGCACGAGCTGGAGAAAATCGCCGCGCCCGAGCCGCGCGAGTTCCACCGCGCCGAGCGCGGAAACGGTCGCCGAGCGCACGCCCGCGGGCAGCGCATTGGCGACATCATCGCCCGCGCGCTCGATGGCCGCGCGCACCGCGTCATCGGCTTCATCGACGCTCTTCGCGATGTCCTGCGCGGAAAAAGCGAGCAGCCCGATTTCGCCGAGAATCGTGCCCGGCCCGCGCGAAAGCACACGCGCCTCGCTTTCGAACCGGCGCACGCCGATGCGGATGTAGCCGAGGCGTACGAGGTAGAGATCGTTCACGCGGTCGCCCTGGCGAAAGAGCGTCTGGCCCGGCCGCACGCGCACGAAACTGAGCCGCTGCCGCAGATAATCGACGATCTGTTTGAACTGCTCCGGCGGGAGGCCTTTGAACAGCTCGCTGTCCTGCAAAACGTGATTGAGCGCGCGCTGGCGGTACTCGGTTTCAAAGCGCAGCCGCTGGCTCGGCAGACGCATGATGCGGTCGAGCACATTGCGCCGCACCGCCCACACTTCGCTGGCCGCGAGCGCGGTCACATCGGCGGCGCGCGGGGTGCCGCTGAGGCAGGCCATTTCACCGACGATCACATTCTCCGGAGTCAGCTCGAAACGCAGCAGCGAGGCGCCGCGCCCGCTCACGCGCAGGCCGCCGAAGAGCCCTTTCTCCACGCTCGGCGGCGGCAGGACGTTCACTTCCAGCTTGCCGCTTTTGATCAAAAAGGCGGTGTTGCCCGCGTCGCCCTGCCGGCACAAAACCTCGCCCGCTTGCAAATGCCGCCGCACCACGAGGCCCTGCTGCCAGAGCAGGAATTTCGGCGGCACGCCGGCGAAGAGCGGGTCGGCGGTCAGCTCGGCGGCGCGCAGGATTTCCGCGGCGCGGTCGTAGCTGGAAATCTTCACCTGCGCGACCGGCTTGAAGGTGATCGCCGAGGTCGGGCACGAGACCATGCACTCGCCGCATTGCACGCAGCTCGACTCGCCCATCGGGTCGTTGAGATCGAAACCGATGCCCGCCGTCGCGCCTTTGCCGGTGCGCCCGATGACGTGGTTTTCCTGCACCTCGTCGCACGCGCGCACGCAGCGGTCGCACAGGACGCACGCGCTGTGATCGACGAGAAAAACCGGCGACGATGCATCGAGCGGCCGGCGGCCCACGCCCGGTGCGGCGGGTGGTGCGGGCCGGGAAAGCACGTCGAGCTGAAAGCGCGCGGCGCTCGCGCCGCAGCGTTCGGCGATTTGCCCGAGTTCGTTGTAGGGCGCGAGTTCGTTGGCCAGCGCGGGCGGCGGCGCGGGTTTCAAATGATCCGCCGCGAGCAGCTCGGTCACCACTTTCACCGCCTGCCGCACCCGCTCGCCGTCGGGCCCGGGCGCATTCATGGTGAAGACCTCCATGCCTTCCTTGACCTCATGCTGGCAGGCCGGGAGCAGCTTGCGCTCAGCCGCGCGCTGGCCCCGTTTTTGGCCGTAGATTTGCACCACGCAAAGGCGGCACACGCCAACGGGTGCCATGTGCGGCTGGTGGCACAGCGTCGGGATGGGAATCTTTGCTTCGTCGCCGGGCTGCCGGACGTAGAGCTTCACCGCGGCATCGTAGATCGTGGTGTGGCGCGGCGTCGTGCGATCATGGATGTCGAGCACGGTGTTGCCGTTGGCGTCCTTCAGCGGCTCGGCGAGCGGCACGGTCACCGGCTGCCCGTCGATCTGCAGCGTCACCATTTTTTCGTAGTCGGACTCCGTCGGCGCATCGAGGCGCACGAGCTGGCCGTTGATGTCGCGGCTGAAAAGTCCTTCGTCGTCATCGCGGACGAAGAGCGTTTGGATGGGCTCGGGATTCGCGGGCATTTAGCGCGGTGCCTCCTCGGGCGAGCCGGAGAGATGCGCGGCGAGGTCGTCTGGAAAAAAGCTCACGACCGTGCGCAGCGGCACGGGCACCGACCGGCCGAGGCCGCAGATCGAAGCGAGTTCGATGGCCTTGCCCAGCTCGCGGGTGAGCGGAAGAAGCTCATCCCGCCAGCGTTCCGCGGTGATGCGGCCTTCGAGCAGATGGCTGCCGAGCGACACAAATTTCTGCGAACCGAGCCGGCACGGAACGCATTTTCCGCACGATTCGCTACGGTAAAATTCCATCGAGTTCACGGCCTCCTGCGCCATGTCGCGGCCTTCGGCGTACACGACGATGCCCGCGCCCAGCGCCTGCGTGGGGCTGAGCGCCCGGAAACAATTCAGCTCCAGCTCAAGGTCGAGAACGTCCAGCTCCGTCGCCTCGGGATCGAAGCCCCGGCGGGCCGCGAGCGCCTGCCACGTCTTATTTTTCACATGCTCGCGCGGCAGCCCGGCTTTTGCGGTGAGCTTCGCGGGGAGGAAACCGCCCGATGGGCCGGAGGGCGCGACCGCTTTCAACGCGCGACCGCCCGCGATGCCCTGGCAGTATTCCTCGCCGCAAACCAGCTCGCGCAGCGTGAGTCCCATCGGCACTTCATACACGCCGGGCCGCTGCACATCGCCCGAGACGGAGAAAATGCGCCGGCCTTTCCAGCCGTTCGCGCCTTCGTCGGCGTAGGTTTTTCCGCCGCGCAGGATGATGCACGGCGTCCACGCAAACGTCTCCACGTTGCTCACGAGCGTCGGCAAATCGGCGAGGCCGTTCGTCTCCAGCTTCGGCGGCATATTCCGCGGCTCGCCGCGACGGTCGGACATCGCCTCGATGAGCGCGCTTTGCTCCCCGCAGATGTAACCGCCCGGACTGACGAAAACCGAAACCGGAAACGGACGGCCCAGCGCGGACGCCGTTTCGCCGCACAGCCCGAGCTGCTCGGCCCGGCGAATCTCGGCGCGGCACGCTTCGATTTGCTCCGCGTATTCATGCCGGATGTAGATGAACCCTTGCGTCGCCTCCGTGATCAGCCCCGCGAGGATCACGCCCTCGATGACGACGTGCGGCAGCCGCAGCAGCAGCTCGCGGTCTTTGAAAGTGCCCGGCTCGCTCTCGTCGCCGTTGACGACGATGAACGCGCGGTCGTCGGCCTCCCGGCGGCGCGCATCGCGCACCGCGTCGCGCACGTCGCGCCACTTCTGCACCGCCGGGATTCCCGCGCCGCCCATCCCGCGCAGGTCGGCTGCTTTCAGCTCCTCCAAAAACGCGTCCGCCCAGCCGCCGAGCGTCCCCCCTTTCGCCCAGTCCGACTCCGTCTGCCACGCCAGCACGGCCTCGGTGATCCCCGGTTCCATCGTGAACTCCACGCGCCGCTGGCGGACGGCTGCTCCGCGGAATTGCTCGACCTGCCCGACACTCCAGCCGCCCTGCCTGAGCATTTGCGTCGCGGCTTCCAGCGAAGCATCGCGCGCCGCGAGCGCCTGCCGCACGGCGAGGTAATCGCGCGCCTCGCTCGCATACGGATCGATCCGCCAGGACGCGCAGTCCACCGCGAGCGCGGCGTCCTCATCGTGTGGCGGCAAAGCATCGCGCGCCGCCGCGGCGATGATCTCTTTCAGCTCCTCGATCGAGCGGCCGAGAAAGTAGCGCTCATGTTCCGCGCCCTCCACGGCCACGCACGCGGCTGGCGCCCGGTCGCAGCGGCCCAGACACGACGCGCCCTCCACCGTCACCTGCCCGCCCGCCGTCGCGGCGAGCTCGCGCAAGAGATTCGCGGATCCGGCCATGCGGCACGCCATGTCCCGGCAGACGCGCAGCGTCACCTTGCGCGGTGCCGTGAGCTGGAAGTGCGGAAAAAAGCTCGCCACCCCCTGCAGCCGGTAAAGCGGCACGCCGGCATCCTTCGCAAACCGCTCCAGTGCCTCGCGCTGGAGATACCCGAATTCATGCTGAATGCGTTGCAGCGCAGGCACGATGACCGGCGCATAAAATGAAGGCGAAGAATTCACCGCGCCCGGTCAATAAGGGCCGTGGCAGCCGCACGTCAAACCGATTCCAAACCGCAGACTTCTAGGACGCTTTCTTGGTGGCCATCCTCGCCGTTGACCTTAACGAGGGCGTAGTAGATTCTGCGGGCGTTCCTGTAGAGGCACTCGGCGACCGTGTTGACCTCCTGAGATTTTTTGCACCTGACTCATGCCAAAGAGTATCGGGTTCCTAAATCGGAGAAATCCAAACGTGACAAATAGCTGTAAGTTTCTTATCAACAGTAACATGGAGGGGTGGCAGAGTGGTCTAATGCGCCGGTCTTGAAATTCGATGGGGTGTTTTGGACCCATTTGGACAGGAGTGGCCCCACCTTCCGCGGACTCTGTAAAAGCGAATTTTGAGGCGGCGATATTTGGTCTCGAACGGTCTGAAGTGGTCCCATTTTTCCGCGCCGGGTTACTTTTTTTCTCGCTGCGAGGTGCCGCGTGTGGTGGTGGAGTTGAGGCGAACGGCGCGAACGCGGACGGAATACCACTGCTCGCGAAGCGCATTGAGCGCCGGATGGACCGGTCTTTCCGCGGCGGCGGCTGAGAGCAGCCCACGCGATTTTGCGGCATCCTGCGCCGAAAAGATGCTCCGTATGCGGAGCCGGTTTCGAGGAAAATGCACCCTAGTTTTGCGCCGAGAAAGGCACAAAACTATTGAAGTATTACAACATCATCGGACCTCAAGTGCGGCGACTCCGATACTCTCGCCAGTGGTCCCAATCGAAGCTCGCGGCAAAATTGCAGTGCGCGGGCTGGGACATTTCGCGGAGTGGCGTTTCCAAAATCGAGGCGCGCCTGAAGTTCGTTTTGGATTTTGAACTCGAATACCTCGTGGAAGTGTTGCGGGTCGAGTTGAAGGATCTGTTTCCGAACCACACGCCAAAGGAGCCGGCGCACGATCACCTCACACGTTTGATGAACAGCCGATTCTGAGGTCTGTCGCGCATCTCGACGGGCCTCCCGCGCGAGAGTGCGGGGCTTGCGACACCTCAAGTGGAAAAGCGTCGCGTGCCGACGGTTTTTGAATAATCTCGTGACGGAATTTCCGGCTGACCGCCGTTTAAGAATCTCATGAAATCGCCAACGCCAGAATCGTCTTTCAAGCTCGTCGAGGCCGTGGATGCGCTTTTGCGGTGCGAGGAATTGCAGCGGGACGATGTTTCGGAGGCCACGCATGAACTCATCGAGGGGGTTCTCGAAACGGCGGGACAGGTGCGGAGAGAATGCGAGTTCCCGGATCGACGCGAAATTATTGAATTTTTCGCGAAGCGGTTCGCGGAAGAAAACAGGGAGATGCTCGTAAAGCGGGTGGTGGCGTTGGTCGGCACGCTTTCCGATGAGGAGTTGTATTCCAGCTTCGAGGAGGCTCGGGAAGCGGATCTCAGGGGCGGCAAAGGCGAGACATAGAAGTTCGCTTTTGAGGTTCTTCCTCGGAATCTGAAAGCAGGGCGCGGGGCGCGAGTTTCGCGAGACTCGCGGCGGCGGTGGGTTCATTTCGCGGCAGCTTTGGCCGTTTTGGCCGCCTGCTTTTGCGAGTCGTCGTGATCGGAAACAGGGATTTTTTGCGAGGTCAGAAAAAACCGTGAGGGATTCTCCGATCCGTCTCGTTTTAGGGCATTCGGAACTAACCGGATATGAGTCCTCCCTTCAGACGTAGCGCGGCAAGAAACCACAGGGACCGACTTCTAGCCGGCGGGGTATGGAACATAAGAACGCCGTCGGTCGGCAGGTGGGGCGGATCAGGAGCAATCGCGGCTGGTCTCAAGCAAAACTCGCGAGGGAACTCCAGAAAGCGGGATGGGACATCAGCAGAAGCGAGGTCTCGAAAATCGAAATGCGAATCAGGGAGGTGAAAGACTGGCAGATGAT
>JANXWQ010000497.1 GCA_025351065.1 Chthoniobacter sp.
ATAAAATCGAGGATGTTGGCAAACGGGTCGCCCTTCCCCGAAAGATCGGCGCGGCGCAGAGCGACGGTCACGATCTCGCACCCGCTCGCGTCCAGCGCATCCGCCATCGAAGCGTTGGACGAAAATTTCCCCGTGCCGAGCAGCAGGCGCGAATGAAACTCGCGTCCGGCGATGGTCAAAGGTGCGGCTGGTCTCGGCATGTGGGCGCAGACGGTAGCAAAGGAAGCGGGCGAGACACGCGAAAAGACGGGGCGACTCGGGCTTGCGCAATCGCCGGTCATTCCTAATTTCCCGGCGTGCGCGAATTCATCTCCTCCTCGGGCAATCTGGCCGGCGCGCTGCTTATCGCGCATCCGGGTCTGCGCGATCCGAATTTTTGCAAGACCGTCCTTTTCCTGTCGGCGAATGACACGGAGGAAGGCTCGTTCGGCCTCACGCTGAACCGTCCGTCCGGTCGCACGGTCGCCGACTTGCTGCCCGGCCGCGATCTCGGCGCGCTCGCGGGCGTGCCCGTTTTTCTTGGCGGGCCGGTGTCCACGGATCAGCTCATTTTCGCGTCATTCAAATGGCATCCGCAGACGCGGCGCATGGAGTGCCGGCATCATCTCGTGATCGACGAAGCCGAGCAGGCGCTGGCCGAGGAAACGGCGGTGGTGCGCGCGTTCGTGGGCTACGCGGGCTGGAGCAAAGGTCAGCTCGAAGGCGAGCTCGCGCACCGCTCGTGGCTGGTGCAGAAGCCCGAGCGCGAGATGCTGGAGCTGGAGCGCTGCCCCCGGCTGTGGCGCGAAATCACCAGCACCTTCGGCCCGTGGTTCAAGCTCGTGGCGGAAGCGCCGGACGAGCCGGCGAAAAACTAGCGCCGTCGCGCTGCGGCCCTCACGCCGTCGGATATTCCCAGCCTTTGCGGTAGTCGCGGCGCAGTAGCTTGTTCGCCGCCTCGTCGCCGATGATCGTCTCTTTCACGCCATCCCACTCGATGCTGCGGCCGATTTTCATGCTGAGCATGCCGAGCAGCGCGACGTTCGTGGAGCGGTGGATTTCCTCGATGTCGCTGACGGGTTTCGCGCCGGTTTTGATGGCGTTGAGAAAGTCGGCCCACAGCTCGCGGATGTTCTGCGAATCGGGCTCGTGGAGCTGCGCGTCCTCGTGGAGCACGGGGTCTTTGTCGTTGACCGGGTAGAACGTCCAGCCCTTCTCCCAGCCCTGGTGAAAGATGCCCTTCGTGCCGTAGAAATAGCAGCCGACGTTTTCGCCTTTGTCCGTGGCGTTGCCCGCGAATTGACGGTGCTCCCACTGTACGGTGAACTTTTCAAACTCGAAGGTGGCGAGCTGGTGGTCGGGGGAGTCGCTGGTCTGTTCGTCGGGTGTGAGGATGACGGGGCCTTTGATCGGGCGACCGCCGGCGGAGAAGATTTTGTTCGGGTATTTTTCGCCGGTGATCCACAGCACCTGGTCGAGCCAGTGGATGCCCCAGTCGCCGAGGGTGCCGTTGGCGTAGTCAAGGTAGCTGCGAAAACCGCGCGGGTGGATGCCGCCGCGCCAGGCCTGGCTTTTGTCGCGCGGATCGCCGCCGTTGTAAGGCCGGAGCGGCGCGGGGCCGCACCACATGTCCCAGTCGAGTTCCTTCGGCACTTCCACCGTCGGCAGCGGTTTGTCTTTGCCGCCGCCGTAGTGGACAAAGCAGCGCACCATCCCGATGTCGCCCGCTTTCCCCGAGCGGATGAACTCGCGCCCGCTGACACAGTGCGGCGAGACGCGCCGGTGCGTGCCGACCTGCACCACGCGCCCGCTGGCCTTCGCCGCATTCACCATCGCGCGGCCTTCCATGATGGTGTGCGAGATGGGCTTCTCGACATAGACATGCGCGCCCGCCTTCACCGCTGCGATCATGATCAGCGCGTGCCAGTGGTCCGGCGTGCCGACGATGGCGATGTCCGGTTTTTCCTTCGCGAGCAGTTCGCGGAAGTCCTTGTAAATCTTCGGCGAATCGCCCGTGCCGGCCTTCACACTCGCGAGCGTGGTCTCGATCTGCCGGTCGTCCACATCGCAAAGCGCCACGATCTCGCACGCGCCGCTGGCCATCGCCGAGAGCAGAATATTGTTTCCCCACCAGCCGCAGCCGATGAGCACGGTGCGGTATTTTTTCCC
>JANXWQ010000515.1 GCA_025351065.1 Chthoniobacter sp.
GTAGGGGAAGCTGTCAGCTTCCCCTACCGTTCGCGCTGCGCTATAGACTTCCACACGTTATGCCGCTTCCGCCGCTCATCCTCGCCTCGGCTTCGCCGCGTCGGCGGGAGCTTTTGCGGGAGCACGGCTACCGGTTTTCCGTGGAACCGGCGGAGGTGGCTGAGAGTGCGCCGGCCCACCTCACGCCGGGCGAGATCACGCTGCGCAATGCGCGGGCCAAGGCGCATGCCGTGGCGGGGAAGCACCCGGACGCGCTGGTGTTCGGTGTGGATACGGAGGTGGTTTTCGAGGGCGAGGTTTTTGGCAAGCCGGCGGACCTGGACGCGGCGTTCGCGATGGTGAAACGGCTGAATGGGCGGGCGCACGAGGTCTATTCGGGCGTATGGCTTTGCCATCTGCGCGGCCGGTGGGACGACGGTTTCGTCGATATTTCGCGCGTCCATTTCCGCACCTTGAGCGCTGCCCAAATCCGCGCCTATCATGCGCGCGTCGGCCCGCTGGACAAGGCGGGCGCTTACGCCGCGCAGGACGACCGCGGCGAGCTGATCGCGCGCGTGGAGGGCTCGTTCACGAACGTCATCGGCCTGCCGATGGAGGCGCTGGCGAAAGCGCTGTTCGATTTCCAATTCGGCCCCAGGCGAGCGCGAGGATCGCCGTGGTCGCGATGAAATACCACGGCAGCCAAGCCAGCGACGCTGCGAAAACCGCGTCCGCATTGCCCCGCCCGGCCAGCCCGCGGGTGAGCGCGGCGAAAAGCAGGCCGATGCTGCCGTAGGCGAGATTGTAGGCGAGCCCGCGGAAGCTGAGCACCGTCGCGCGCAGGGCGGAGTCGGTGACGGCGGCATTGAGGTAATGCGAGACGAAAAAACCGGTGAGCGACATCGCCGCGCCGAGCGGGAGCAGGGGCAGCAACCCCCACAGCGGCTTAGCGAAAGCGATGCCGGTGAGCCCGGCTAGGATGAGCGCGGCGACGAGGGAGAAATTCGCGCGCAGACTGCGATGCTCCGCGAACCGGCGTGCGATGGGCGAGAGGAAAAAACCGAGCAGCGCAAAGCCCGAGCCGATGAGCCCGAAGGCCGCCTCGGGGATGGCGATGAGCCGGTAGTAGTTGCTCCCGATGGTCAGGAAAAGCCGCACGATGCTGTCGAAGCACAGTCCCGCAAGGATCACCGCGAGCGCCAGCGGCGTGTGCAAAACCCAGCGTCCCGCCTCGAGCGTCGCGCGCCACGTCGCGCCCGCGGATGCGGTGCTGGCGGGCCTCGCAGGCTCGCGCATGCGGAGGGTGACGAGGAGCGCGAGCACCGCATTCGTGAGGGTGAGATAGATGGGAAAGCGCATAGTCACCTCCCGCGTCGCCGTCCAGTGGAGGCCGAGGAAATCGGCGACGCGCTGGACGAGATGGACATCATAGACGGCGGCACCGACGAGCATCGCCAAGAAGAACCCCGCCGCCTGCCAGCGCATCAACCGCTCCAGCACCCTCGGCCATTCCGCCGCGCGGCCCTCGGCCACGAGCGAGTCGTAGGCCAGCGCCTCGTCCGCCCCGCTGGCGCTCGCCTCCGCCGCACCGCTCAGCACGCGGTTGAGCAGGAAAAGCGCGAAGAGCAGCGTTGGATTTCCCCGCGGCGCAAAGGCGAAGATCGCCATCTCCACGACCATCAGCGCCGCCGCAAAAACCACCAGCCGCTTTCTCCCGAGCGTATCCGCCAGCGCGCCCGACGGCACCTCCAGCCCCACGATGGCCGCGGCCCACGCTACATTGAGCAGCGCGTATTGCCCGATGCTCAGCCCGAAATCCAGGAACAGCACCGCCAGCACCGGATAGTACCAGCGCGCATTGAAAAGCACGCGAAACGCGATAAAGAGCGGGATGTTGGATTCCAAAACGGCAAATGGAATAAGGTCGATACGCCGGTCTATCCAATCCGAATCAGCAAGCTGAGATGTCGCCCGAGAGGGTGTCTGAAAAAGTCCGTGTGCATGAGGAAGGTGCCGCCTTTCACCCGTGTCGCGGCTCCCTTCGTAGTCTTTAAGTGAATCGACATCCGGCCTTCGCCTTTCCACACTCCTCGTCATGCCGCCGTCCCCAGATTTCCCCTACGACGTTTTCCTCAGTCACAACCGCGCGGACAAACCGCGGGTGCGGCGGCTGGCGGAGCGGCTGAAGGCGGCGGGGGTGCGGGTGTGGTTGGATGTGTGGAACGTCGGGCCGGGCGACCTCATCGCGCTGAAAGTCGATGAGGGACTGGAACAGTCGCGGGTGCGGCTGCTGTGCATCTCGCCGGCGGCCCTCGCCTCGGGCTGGGTGGCCCTGGAGCGGAGCACCGCCGTCCACCGCGACCCGGCCAATGCGGGCCGCCGGTTCATCCCGCTCCTGCTGGGCGACTGTTCTCTCCCGGAATCGCTCCGGCGCTACATGTATGCGAACCTCCATATTGAATAAAACTGATATATGAACCTAGGAGCAATCCCTGAATCCCTAACCAAAGCAATCGCTGCAAAAAAGGCGGTGCCCGTTATTGGTGCCGGCGTATCCATTGCAGTTGCTGGATATCCTAGCTGGGGCGGATT
>JANXWQ010000517.1 GCA_025351065.1 Chthoniobacter sp.
TACAAGCTCGGCGGCAAAGACGGGCAGTACGAGCCCACGCTCACCGGCCTCCCGCAGCCCGAGCCCGGCCACACCCGCGACGGCTGGCAGCCGATCCCGCGCACGCCCTTCAACGAAGGCAGCCTCGGCGGCGACGACGGCCTCCGCCGCGTGCTCGAATTCGTCGCCGCGGCGGTGCGCGACTGAGCGGACGCACGCGCGGTTTTTTTGAAAGTGAAACGTCGCTGGCGGGCGCGGGCGCGGCATTTGCCAAAGCCGCGGCGAGCCGATAGTTTCCGGCCCTTTTCCGCATGGACCGACTGCTGCTGGCCGCTTCCACTTTCTGTTTCCTCGTCGGGTTTGCCTACACCATGCACGCCCTCGGGGCGCGCGTGTACCGGGCTTCGCGGCTGAACCTTTTCGCCATCCTCTCGGGCTTCCTCTGCCAGACGGCGTTCCTGTGGCTGCGCGGCCAGCAGCTCGGGCGCTGCCCGCTGACCAACCGCTTCGAGGTGCTCGTTTTTCTGAGCTGGTCGATGGTGCTTTTCTATCTGCTCATCGGCCCGGCCTACCGGCTCTCCCTGCTTGGCGTGTTCACCTCGCCGCTGGTTTTCATTTTTCAAATCAGCGCGCTGCTCCTCGTCGCGGACGTGCCCTCGAAGCTCAAGCTCGCGCCAAACGGCTGGCTGGAATTGCACGCAGCGATCTCGGTCGTGGCCTGCGGCGCGTTCGCTTTGGCCTGCGTCGCGGGCGTGATGTATCTCGTGCAAGAGCGGCAGCTCAAGACGCATCACATCCACTCGATTTTCTACCACCTGCCGCCGATCCGCGATCTCGCGGTGGCCAATGCGCGGCTGATTATCGCGGGCTTCATTTTGCTCACGGTTGGACTCGGTTCGGGGTTCAAATTGGGTGGCATGTTCACGCATTCGCCGCTGACCGCGTGGTCGGTGGGCGTGTGGCTGCTGTACGGCGTGATCGCGGCGCTGGGGCGGGTGCATCGCATCAGTCCGCGGCGGGTGGCGTGGGTTTCGGTGGCGGCGTTTTGCGTGGTGCTGGTGACGCTGGGCGGGCTGCGGTTTGTCACGGAAAAGGGGGCTCTGTAGCCGATGGAAATCCTGTGCCTCGGGCTCAGTCATCAAACCGCGCCGGTGGAGCTGCGCGAAAAATTCGCGATCCCCGATGGCGAGGTCGGCGCGGCGGCAGCGCAGCTCCGCAGCGCGCCGGGCGTGAGCGAGGCGGTGATCGTCTCGACGTGCAACCGCGTGGAGTTCTACGTGGCCGCGGAGCAGGCGGCGGCGGGACTGGCGGCGGTGCGGGAGTTTGTGACGGCGCGCATCGCGCCGCCGGAGGGCGGGGCGTTTTTCGAGCACGCGACCGAGCCCACGGTGCGGCATCTTTTTCGCGTGGTGAGCGGGCTGGAGTCGATGGTGCTGGGCGAGACGGAGATTCTCGGCCAGGTGAAAAAAGCCTATGCCGCAGCGAGCGAAGGCGGGGCGACGGCGAAGCATTTGAACAAACTTTTTCAGCGCGCGTTTAACGTGGCAAAAGACGTGCGGACGAACACGAACATCACGCGCGGCGCGGTGAGCGTGGGCTCGGCGGCGGTGGATTTGGCGGAGAAAATTTTCGGCCGGCTCGCCCACTGCAAGGTGATGATCCTCGGCGCGGGTGAGACGAGCGAGCTGACGGCGGGCGCGCTCCAGGCGCGCGGCGTGAAGTCGATCTTCGTGGCGAATCGCAGCTACGACCGCGCCGCCGCGCTGGCGCAGAAGATGAGCGGGGCGGCGATCCATTTCGACCAGTGGCAGCAGCATTTTCACGACGTGGACATCCTCATCGGCTCGACCGCCGCGCCGCACCACGTCCTGACCGCCGCGCAGCTCGCGCCGATCATGCGCACGCGGAAGGATCGGCCGCTTTTCTGCATCGACCTCGCGGTGCCGCGCGACATCGAGCCGGCGGTGAATGACCTCGATGGCGTGTACCTTTACGATATCGACTCGCTCCAGGCGATGGCCGACCACTCGATGAATGTGCGGCGGCAGGAGCTGGCGCTCTGCGAGCAGATGATCGAGCGGCACGCGGCGGAATTTGGGGAGTGGCTGGCGGTCGATCCGCAGCGGGCGCAGCAGTTCACGCGAACCGCGGCTGAGGGAGGAAAACCGTGACGCGGTTCGTGCTGGGCACGCGCGGCTCGGCGCTGGCGCTGGCGCAAGTCGAGCTGACGCGCGCGGCTCTGCACGCGGCCTTTCCTGCGCTGGCGGTGGAGCAGGAGGTGTTCATCACGCGGGGCGACAAAAAGCTCGATTTGAGTTTGCTGCGCGCGAATGAGGCGGGGGGAAAAGGGCTGTTCACGAAGGAGCTGGAGGACGCGCTGCTCGCGGGCCGCATTGACGTGGCGGTGCATAGCCTGAAGGATTTGCCGGGACACAATCCGCCGGGCTTGGCCGTGACCGCGGTGCTGCCGCGCGCAGCGACGGCGGACGTGCTGATTGCGCGGGAGGCGCGCAGTTTCGAGGAGCTGCCGTCGGGCGCGGTAATCGGCACGAGCAGCGTGCGGCGGGCGCGGCAACTCCGCTGGCTGCGGCCCGACATCGTGATCGAGGAATGGCGCGGCAACGTGCAGACGCGGCTGCGCAAACTCGGCGAAAGCGACCGGGTGGCGGGGATCATTCTCGCGCAGGCGGGCTTGGAGCGGCTGAGCTACGACCTCGCGCCGGGCACGCTCGATTTTGCGCCGTGGCATTTCCGCGTCGCGTCGCTCGGCGGGCATTTGCTGCCGGCGATCGGGCAGGGGGCCATCGCCCTGCAAAGCCGCGTGGATCGCGCGGAGGTCACGGCCATTCTGCAAAAGATCGACCACGCGGAAACGCACACCGCGATCAACGCGGAGCGCGAGTTGCAGCGCCTGCTGGCGGGCGATTGCGGGATGCCGGTGGGCGTGCGGACGACCATCGACGGCGACCGCCTGCACCTGCGCGCGATCCTTTTCGGCGCGGAAAACGAACCGCCGAAGCAAGCCGAGGCGGACGGCGCGGCGGATGCGCCCGAAGCGGTGGCGGCACAGCTTTTCGCGCGGCTCGCCGCGCCGCTGTAGGGGAAGCTGCCAGCTTCCCCTAC
>JANXWQ010000559.1 GCA_025351065.1 Chthoniobacter sp.
GGTGGAGCTGGCGCAGCACGGTGTCGTCGAGCCGCTCGTGCTGGAGCATGAGCGGGAGTTCGTAAATGGTGTGGTCCACATCGCGCGCTTCGACCACGGCTTCGAGCGGGACGTTGCAAAAGACGGAGAGCTTGTGGCGCACGTCCTCGCCGAGCGGGTGCTCGGTGCGGCAGACGAGGACGTGCGGGTGCAGCCCGATCTCGCGGAGCTTGGCGATGGACTGCTGCGAGGGCTTGGTCTTCAACTCGCCCGCGGCCTTGATGAACGGGACGAGGGTGACGTGCATGACGATGGCATTGCCGGGGCCGGCCTCCTGGATGAATTGGCGGATGGCCTCGAGAAAAGGCAGCCCTTCGATGTCGCCGGTGGTGCCGCCGATTTCGGTGATGACGATGTCGCACGGCTGCTCGCGGCTCAGTTTGCGCAGGCGCGCTTTGATCTCGTCGGTGACGTGCGGAATGACCTGCACGGTCTTGCCGAGGTAGTCGCCGCGGCGCTCCTTATCGAGCACGGTTTGATAGACCTGCCCGCTGGTGGTGTTGTTGGCGCGCGAGAGGACGCTGTGGGTGAAACGCTCGTAGTGGCCGAGGTCGAGGTCGGTCTCCGCGCCGTCGTCGAGCACGTACACTTCGCCGTGCTGGTACGGGCTCATGGTGCCGGGATCGACGTTGAGGTACGGGTCGAATTTCTGCATCACGACTTTGAGGCCGCGGTGTTCGAGCAGCGTGCCGAGGGACGCAGCGGCCAGCCCTTTGCCGAGGGAGCTGACGACGCCGCCGGTGACGAAGATGTATTTCATTTTTGGAAAGGGATTGGGGACAGAATTTACAGAATTAACAAAATGGATGGGAGGTTCGCAAAACGACGGGCTGCGGGTTGTCGCAGGACATTCTGTAAATTCTGTTCATTCTGTCGAATCTCACCGCAGCGCCAGCAATCGCTCGACGAGCGCGGCGTCTTCAAGGGCATCGACGCCGAGGCTGGCGGTTTTTGTCAGGACGACGCGGATGCGGGCGGCGTTTTCGAGGGCGCGGAGCTGTTCGAGCTGCTCGCATTGTTCGAGGACACCGGGCTTCCATTTTACGAATTGGAGCAGGAATTTCACCGAGTATCCGTAGATGCCCTGATGCCGGTAGAATGGGGCTTCGCAGCCGTCGGCGCGGTTGAAGGGGATGGCGCTGCGCGAGAAGTAGAGCGCGTTGCTTTGCCGATCGAGCACGACCTTGACGGCGTTGGGATTGCCCGGGTCTTCGTCGCTGCCGAAGGTGTTCGCGGCAGTGATCATTTCGATGGTCTTGTCGGCGGTGAGCGTCTTCGTGAGGCGGGTGATGAGCGCGGGGTCGATGAGCGGTTCGTCGCCCTGCACGTTGATGACGTGGGAGTATCCGTGCAGCCGCTTCGCCACCTCAGCGCAGCGGTCGGTGCCGCTGCGGTGTTTCGGCGAAGTCAAGGAAACTTCCGCGCCGAACGCAAACGCCGCCTCGGCGATGCGCATGTCGTCGGTGGCCACGATGATTGCGGTGATGCCGCGCGCCTTGCCACAGCGCTCCCAGACGTGCTGGATGAGGGGCTTTCCCGCGATGCGGAAAAGCGGCTTGCCGGGAAAGCGCGTCGAGCCGTAGCGGGCGGGGATGACGACGGCGACTTTAGGGGCTGGCATCCGCAGGTCTTAAAATAAACGCCGCCGCGCTGGCAAAATCTTTCGCCACAAACTCCGCGCGCCCCGCGTCCGCGGCGTGCCCGTGGCCCGTCTGCACGAGGATCGCGCGCGTCCCGGCGGCGTGCCCGCATTGCACGTCGATGGCCTTGTCACCGATGAACCACGACCTCGCGAGATCGAGCCCGAGGTCGCGCGCGGCCTCGAAGACCATCTCCGGCGAAGGCTTGCGGCGCGGCGAATTGGCCTCCGGTGCTTCCGGGCAAAAATACGTCGCGGCGATCAGCCCGTCGCCGAGCAGCGCGAGCAGCCGCGCCTGCACCGCCTCGTAATCCGCGACCGTGTAGTAGCCGCGTCCGATGCCGCTCTGGTTCGTGACGACGACCAGCCGGAAGCCCGCGCTTTGCAACGCCCGCAGTGCCTCCGACACGCCTGGGATCACGCGCACTTGATCCGGGTGGGAGCAGTAGTCCGCCTCCTCCATGAGCGTGCCGTCGCGGTCGATGAAAATGGCGGGCGTGAGCGGTGCGGGCATGCCCGTAGCAATCCCCGGCGCGGGCAGGGGAGGACAAGCCATTTCGCCGGCATCAAGTCCCTGCTTGGTGGGGTGCGTCACCCATGCAGCCACCGGACGGCGGAGGCGCGATTCAGCAGTATGATTACCATCCTGCTCATTATCCTGATCCTCATGCTCGTCGGATCGTTGCCCACCTGGCCGCACAGCGCAAAGTGGGGTTACGGCCCCAGCGGCGGTCTCGGGACGGTGCTTGTGATTCTGCTCATCCTTTATCTCATGCACGTCATCTAGGCAGTGCTGGCGCCGGACGGCGGAACCCGTCGCTCTTGCCACCGTTGCGCGGGCGATTTAACAAAAGCGCCATGCCTTCCCGCTACCGCTCGCAGCTCACCCGCCGTTCCTTTCTCCAGCAGCTCGCCGCGGGTGTGGCGGTCGCGCCTTTCGTCACGCGGGGGCTGCGCGCGCAGTCGCCGAATGGGAAGGTGAATCACGCGACGTTTGGGGCTTCCGGCATGGCGTGGACGGATGTGCAGGCGCTGGCGGGGCACCCGGCGCTGGAGGTGGTGGCGGCGTGCGATGTGGATGCGAAGCGGACGGTGGAGTTTGCCAAAAAATTTCCCGAGGCGCGCATCTATCAGGACTACCGGGAGCTTTTGGAAAAGGAGCGCGATTTGCAGTCGGTGAATGTCTCGACGCCGGATCACATGCACGCGCCGATCGGCATGGCGGCGTTGCGGCGCGGGCTGCATGTGTACGGGCAGAAGCCGCTGACGCATGACCTTTATGAAACGCGGCGGCTGACGGAGTTTGCGCGGGAGAAAAAGGTGGTGACGCAGATGGGCATCCAGATTCACAGCGGGCCGGAATACCGCACGGCGGTGAAGCTCATCCAGGACGGCGCGATCGGGAAGGTGAAGGCGGTGCATACGTGGAGCAGCAAGGCGTGGGGCGACACGGGCGCGATGCCGGAGCAGACCGACCCGGTGCCCGAGGGGCTGGACTGGAATCTGTGGCTGGGCGTGAGCGCGGAGCGGCCGTTCATCGGCGGCGGGTGGTATCATCCGGGGAACTGGCGGAAGCGGCTGGACTTCGGCACGGGCACGTTTGGCGACATGGGCTGCCACATTTTCGATCCCGTATTTGGCGCGCTGGCGCTGACCGCGCCGGTGAGCGTACGCAGCGAAGGGGCCGCGCCGAACGCGCACTCGTGGGCGACGGATGCGATCATCCATTACGTCTTTCCGGGCACGGCTTTTACCGAGGGCGCGACGGTTCCGATCTCGTGGTACGATGGCAAGGAGCGCCCGACGGCGGAGATTCAGCAGCTCGCGAAAAATGCGGGCGATGAGCAGGACGAGTTGCCGGATCAAGGCAGCATCTTCCTAGGTACGAATGGCGTGATGGTGCTGCCGCACGTCGGCATGCCGCGGCTGGTGGGAGCTGCGGTGAAAGACGCGCCGGTCATGAAAGTCGCGGGTGAGAACCATTGGCAGCAGTTCGTGAAGGCGGTGCTGGGCGAGGGCAAGACGGGCGCAAATTTCGACTACGCCGGGCCGCTCACGGAATCCGTTTTGCTTGGCAGCGTGGCCACGCGCTTTCCGCAGCAGACGCTGGCGTGGGATGCGGCGGGGCTGAAGTTCACGAACGTGGCGGAGGCGAACGCCTTCGTGCGCCGGACCTACCGCGTGGGGTGGGAGACGGCGGTTTAGAAAATGGGGCGCGGGTCGTGGCGCGGATGTTTTCTTTTTAACGCAGAGACGCAACGACGCAGAGGAAGCGGAAGGTGGGGATTCCGGTTGGTGCGCTGAATCTGGATGCCGAATCTCTGCGCTCTCTGCGCTTTTGCGTCTCTGCGTTAAAAAAATCCAACCGTCCGAAACGTGCTGTCATTTGCGGAATCGGGGGGATGGGCGGAGGATGGTTTGTGTGCTGGCCGGGCGTCCATCGAACGCCTGGCTGGCGAATGTGTCACAACCACCGCCCGGCCCCCGTCGGGTGACTTTCAAAACCTCCAAACCGCAACCCTCAGAATCCAAACTCCCATGGCTTCCATTCACATTCCTTTTCCCGAAAAAGACGGGCCCGTCGCCGTCGCCCTGACCGGCGCGCGCATCACCATCGGGCGGCTGCCGTTCAATACGGTGCAGATCATCGACCGGACGATGTCGGGCTTTCACGCCGAGCTAATCATGGAGGACGGGCACTACCGGCTGCACGACCGGGGCTCGACGAACGGCACGTTTGTCAACGGCGAGCCGGCGACGGATTTTCATCTGCGCGAGCCGTGCAAAATTTCGTTCGGGACGGTCGAGTGCGCGTTCGATCCGGCAGCGGAAGAGGCCCATGCCGAGGCGGTGCCGACGCGCACCGAGATGCACGCGGTGCGGCAGGAAAACGCGGAGCTGCGCGGCACGCTGGCGGCGGTGCGTGAGGAGGTGACGGCGCTGCTGGCGGCGAAGCCGGCGGACGATTCTGCGGGCGAGGAGTTCACGCAGCTCGTGGCGGAGCGCGAGGCGCTGAAGACGGCGCAACTGCGGCAGGAGCAGGAAGTCGCGCGGCTGAAAGGCGAGGTGGCGGTATTGCGGCGGGATCGCGAGAATTTGCAGCGCGCGTGGGACGCGACGAAGGCTGAGCTGGCGAAGCTGCAGCGTCCGGTCGAGGCCGTGGCGGTGCTGGAGTTCGCGGCGACGAGCGCGGTCGCGCCGGAGCCCGCGGCCGAGCCCGAGCCAGAGATGCCGGCGGCTCCGGCTGCGCCTCAAGTTCCCGCGCCGGTCGCTGCCACGCCGGTTGCCGCGCCGCCACCGGTGCCGCTCAGCCGCCCCGCGATGCCGGTGGCCAAGCCCGTGGTGCCGCTCGCGCCGCCCAGCGGCCGACCTTTTCCCGCGCCCAGGCCCGCGCTTCCGACGGTGAAGCTGGTGCCCGCGCCGATGCCGGTGGCGGCCGGCCAGCAGCGCCCGCCGAACAGCAGCGGCGTGCGCCCTTTGCCGAAGGCGATGCCCACGGTGGCGATGAACGCGCCGAAAGTGCCGGTGTCCGCGAACGCTGTGCCCAAGGCGGTTCCCGGCCTGCACCCGCGCGCGTCGGTCATGGCGGTGCATGCGCCGGTCGGGCCGAAAGGCACGCAGCGCATCGGGTGACGTGCTCAGTCCGTCTCGGCGAGGTTTTCGTCCTGCGCGGTGACGCGCACGATTTCCTCGACGGTGGTCTGCCCGCGCAGCACGCGCCGCCAGCCGTCGGTGCGCAGCGTGTCCATGCCGTCGGTGATGGCGCGGGCTTTCATCACGGTGCCGGTGTCCTTGCGGATGATCATGCGGCGCAGCGGCTCGGTGACGGTGCAGATTTCGTAGATGGCGGTGCGCCCGCGGTAGCCGGTCTGGCGGCAGTGGTCGCAGCCCGCGCCCTTCCAATACTTGAAGTCAGGCGTGATGGGTGCGCCGATTTGGACGAGATACTCGAGGGGATACCCCGCCGCGGTTTTGCAATCCGGGCAGATGGTGCGGACGAGGCGCTGCGCCAAAAAACAGCGCACGACCGACGCGAGCAGGAAGGGCTCGATGCCCATGTCGAGCAGGCGGGTGATGCCCGAGACGGCGTCGTTCGTGTGCAGGGTGGAAAAAACGAGGTGGCCGGTCATGGCGGCGCGGATGGAAATTTCGCTGGTCTCGAAATCGCGGATTTCGCCGACCATGACGATGTTTGGATCCTGCCGCAAAATCGCGCGCAGGCCGTTGGCAAAGGTCAGGCCGATCTCGGGTTTCACGTCGATCTGCGAAACGCCGGGGAGGCGGTACTCCACGGGCTCCTCGATGGTGATGATGCGGCGCGTGACCGCATTGATGGACGTGAGGAAGCTGTAAAGCGTGGTCGATTTGCCGGAGCCGGTGGGGCCGGTGACGAGGATGATGCCGTTGGGCTGGGCGAGCAGGGCTTTGACGGTGGCGATTTGTTTTTCGCTCATGTCGAGCCGGTCGAGGCCGAAGCTGAGCGAGTCGCTGCGGGAGAGGAGGCGGAGGGAAATGGATTCGCCATTCACCGTCGGGATGGTGGAAACGCGCACGTCGATCGCGCCCGCGCCGGTGGTGAGATTGATGCGGCCATCCTGCGGCAGGCGGCGCTCGGCGATGTCCATGTGCGCCATCACTTTCAACCGCGAGATGATGGCGCTCTGGAGCACGCGGAGCTGCGGGGGGACGGCGACTTCGTGGAGGATGCCGTCGATGCGGTAGCGGATGCGGAGGTCGTTTTCGAGGGGCTCGACGTGGATGTCGGTGGCGCGTTCGAGGATGGCTTCGCGGATGATCTGGTTGACGAATTTGACGACGCTGGCCTCGGGGTCGTCGCCGGTGATGTCCTGGGCTTTATCGTGCGGGTCGCCGTCGTAGGTGCGGGTGGAGGCGAGGATTTCGTCGAAGGTTTCCGCGCCGACGCCATAGACGGCTTTGATGACGCGGAGCAGCGGGCCGCGCGGGACGATGACCCACTCGATTTTTTTGCCAATGAGCTGCTGCGCGGCGAGTCGGCGGGCGACGGCGTTGAAGACATCGTAGGTGCCGAGGCGCACGGTGTCGGCGCTGCTGGCGAGCGGGAGGATGTGGTGTTTGAAAACGAAGCGGCTCGGCAAAAGCTGGAGCGCGCTGCGCTCGACCTTCGTGGCCTCGATGGTCTCGCACGGGCTTTTGAAAAGGCGGGCGAGTTCGGCGGCGAGCTTGTGTTCGTCAACCTTGCCGGTGTTGAGCACCTCGGCGGTCCAGCTCACGCCGGGCGCGGGCTGGAGGGCGGCGAGTTCCGTGGCATCGTCGGCGGAAACGCCGCTCGCGACGAGGAGGTCGGTGAGAACTTTGCGCGAAGTCATCGCGATCAGGTCAGCGTTTGGCTTTCGTCGGCGCGGCCTTTTCGCGCAGCGGCACCACGGGCTTGCGGAGCATTTCCTCGGAGGAGGCTTTCGTGCGCTTGATCTCGGGGTAGATGGTGGATTCGAGGTCGGGGGGGATGTTCATAAATTCCATCTCGCGCTCGCGCAGGGCGGCGGCATCCGGCGGCGCCCAGGTGACTTCGGGGCGGATGAGGATGACGAGTTCGGTGCGGATTTTTTCCTTCGTCGTGGTGCTGAACAGCGGGCCGAGAACCGGGATGTTCATGAGGATGGGGATGCCAGTCTTGGCGCGGTTGACGCTCGATTTGATGAGCCCGCCGAGGATGAGCGTGGACTGGTTCGGCAGCGTGACGGAGGTGCGGACGTAGCGCGTGGCGATGGTGGGGATGTCGTTGTTGTCGATGCGCGTGGAGCCGGAGACTTCGTTGTTACGCTGGAGGATGTCGAGGGACACCTCCTTGTCGGAATTGATGAGCGGGACGATCTCGAGCTGCAGGGTCACGTTTTTGTACTGCACGCTGGAGTTGGTCACGATGCCGTTCGAGCCAGCCTGCACGGAGTTGATGGAGCTTTGGATATTCTGCGGGACGGCGATTTCCTGGCCGGAGGCGATGATGGCTTTCTTGTTGTTGCGAGTGAAAACGCTGGGCCGGTTGATGACGTGAAAGCGGCCGGTGTTTTCGAGCGCGGTGACGACGGCGTTGAGCGAGTTGCCCGCGGTGAAAAAGCC
>JANXWQ010000617.1 GCA_025351065.1 Chthoniobacter sp.
CGATGTTGCGGTAGCTGCGGTTCGAGCCTTCGTTCGCCAGCATGAAAGTGCAGACGCGCGTGGTGTCGGACTGGAAGGCGAGCACCATCATGTCGCACAGCAGTTTGGCGTGCTCCTCGAAACTCTCGGGGATGCTCTCCGGCACCTCGTAGCCGGCGGCCAGCGACGGGCTCACGCCGGCGACCATTTTTTCCGCCTGCTCCACGCGCCGCTCGATCTCGCGGATGGCGGTGAGATACTCGTCGAGTTTCTGCCGGTCTTGCCCGCCGACTTTGCCGCTGAGGGTCTTCGCGTCTTCGAGGACGAAATCGAGGATACTCTTTTTATAAATCTCGCGCCGGCGCTGGCCCTCGCTGGCCTCCTTCGGCAGGGCGCTGGAAAAAAGCCGCTCGAAGACGAGGCGCGGATTGGTCTCGTGGGTCATGGGCGTGGATTCGCTGCGCCACGAGATGCTGTTGGAATACGCGCACAAATATCCGCTGTCGCATTTGCCGCCCTGGCGGCCCGGCTCCATGCCGAGTTCGAGCGAGGCGAAACGCGTCTCCTTCGCCAGCTTCGCCGCCGCGACCTGGTCGGCGGAAATGCCGACGCGAATCTGCGAGCCTTCGCTTTTCAACGGCTGCGAGCAGGTGAGCCAGCTTCCCGCGGAGCGCGCGTGATCGCCCGCGCCGTCGGCGTTCGCGCGGCCTTTGTCCTGCGCGAGTCCGCTGATCACGAGCAGTTCGCTTTTGTGCGGCGCGAGCGGCTGGAGGATATGCGGGAGGTCGAAGTCCGCGCCGTCGGTGAGCGGCGTCCAGTCGGGCATGTTCACGCCGTTGGGCACAAACATGAAGGCCATGCGCACGGGCGCTTTGCCCGCGCCGATAGCTCCGGCGAGCGCGCGGGCGGGCAGCATGGCGTCGAGCATCGGCAGCGCGATGGCGGCGCCGAGTCCGCGGAGGAAAGTGCGGCGAGGAAGGACGAGTTCGGGTTTCATATTTCAGTCTTTGGCGATTTCGCGTTTGCGCTTGAGGAAAGGATCGCTGGTCACGATGCCGGTGACGAGTGCGGAGAAGCGGTTGCCGTCCTTCGCGGCCTGCGCGACCACGGCGTCGCACGCGCACTTGTCGTAGTACTCGAGCCCGCGCCCGAGGGCGTAGATCATCATTTTCTGGGTCAGGCCGCGGACGAAATTCTTGTTCGACCGCAGCACCTGCTTGAGTTCGCGCGGGCCGCTGAAGGTGGTGCCGTTGGTCAGTTCGCCGCTGGCGTCGATGGAAAATTTGCCGTCGGTCTCGCGCCATTTTCCGGTCGCGTCGAAGTTCTCCAGCGCGAAGCCCATCGGGTCCATTTTCGCGTGGCAGCCCGCGCAATCCGCGGCGGCGCGGTGCTGCTCGAAACGCTGGCGGAGCGACGCGGTTTGATCGACCTGCTTTTGCTCGGTGAGGGGCGGCACGTCGGGCGGCGGCGGCGGCGGCGGCGTGCCGAGGATTTGCTCGAGCACCCATTTGCCACGCAGCACCGGCGAGGTGCGCGTGGGCGTGGAGGTGGCGAGCAGCACGCTGCCTTGCGTGAGTACGCCGCCGCGCGGCGAATCCTTCGGCAGCGCCACACGCCGGAACTCATCGCCCTTCACGCCATCGATCTCGTACCAGCGTGCGAGCTTCTCATTGAGGAAGGTGAAGTCCGCGTCGATCAACTCGGTAACGGGGCGATTCTCCTTCATGATCGCCTCGAAGAAGCGCTCGGTCTCCTCCTTCATCGCGCCTTTCAGCGTATCGTCCCATTTCGGAAAAGCGTCGGGATCAATGCCGAGTTCCCAGATGTTGCGGATTTGCAGCCATTGCCCGGCGAAGCTGTTCACGAAAGCCCGCGCGCGCCAGTCCTGCACCATGCGCGCGATCTGTTTTTCGAGGTTGCCGTTTGTGCGCAGTTCGCCTTTCGCCGCGAGGGAAAAAAGCTCGCCGTCCGGCATGCTGCTCCACAGAAAATACGACAGCCGCGAGGCGACCTCCCAGTCGGTGAGTTCGCGGATTTCGCCCGGCTTCACCGCATCGGGATCGAGCTCCCAGCGGAAAAGAAAATGCGGCGAGCAGAGCGCCGCCTGCACCGCGATCTGGATGCCTTCGAGAAAGCTGCCGCCGTTTTTCATCGCGAGATCGACGAAGCCCGCGAGCCGTTCCACCTCCGCCGCCTCCACCGGACGCCGGTAGGCGCGCGGCGCAAACGCGCTGAGAATATCCACCGCGCACGCATGCTCCTGCCCGCGTTCCGGCAGCCGCGTGATGAGCCGCCGGTGGCTCTCCGGCAGCGTCGGCGGCGGCAGCGCGGGGCCGGTGATTTCGACCTCCTTGACGAAGACATTGCGGTCGCCGCGCAGCTTCGGGTCGGGGTTGTTCTGGTCGTTGTAGTTGTTGAGGTAGGCGACGGAAATCTTCTGCGCACCGGCTTCGAGCGTCACCTTCACCTCGTAGATTTCGGAGGGCGCGGAGTTCGTCACATGGAATATCTGCACGTCCTTGCCATTCACGCGCAGCGCGAGTTTCGGCACTTCCGGCCCTGCCAGATCGCCGTAGGCGCGCACGCGGAAGGTGTATTCGCTTTTCAGCGGAGCCTCGAACTCAGCCGTGCCTTCGCCTTCGCGATAAAACCCGAGCACACCGGTATCGAGCGCGTTCACCGACGCGTCGTTCGCGGACTCAAAGGCGTTGCCCTTGATCCGTTTCACGAACGGCTTCGGCACCGCATCGAGCACGACCGCCTTGCGCACGATTTCGCCAGCCGCGCCGATGAGTTTTTCCATCAGCATCGGCGGCAGCGAGAGCACGTCGCCGATGTTGTCGAAGCCGTAGCCGACCTCGTCGTTGGGAAAATCGACCGGCTCATAATCCACGCCGAGCAGGTCGTGGATGGTGTTGCGGTACTCCTCCTTGTTCAGCCGGCGGATCGTCACCTTGCCGGGATTTTTGTCCACCTTGCAGTCGGCCTTCGAGAGCTGGCCGTCGATGAAGCGCAGCAAAAGCTCGCGCTGCTCGTCGCTCGGCTGGGGTTTTTTGCCCGGCGGCATTTCGCCGGACTCGATCTGCTCCGACACCTTTTCCCACACCGCCCGATGCTCCGCGAGCTGCGGCTGGTCGGCGAACTGCGTGAGGTTCAGGTCGCCCTTGTGCTTCGTCTCGTTGTGGCAGTCGAAGCAGTATTTTTCGAGCACCGGCTTGATGTGCCCGGCGAGCGTGACCGGCCCGTCCGCGCGCGCCAGCGCCACGCTAGCGGCGAGAGCGGCGAGCGGCGCAAGGGTGCGGATGCGGAAGGCGGTCATCGGTCGATAGGTAATCGAAGAACACCGGGAGCGTTAGATTGATTCAGGGAAATTGATACGTGTGCGGATGAATTTGCCGCGTGGCGTGGACGCCCTCGTCCGGCGGTACAGTCGCGGACGAGGGCGTCCGCGCCACGCCGCGTCAATGCAGCATCGGCCGCGGGTTCGGCTCGTGGATGAGTTGCGCGTCGAGGTCGAGGAAATGGTCGAGCCGGCGGGCGGCCGCCTCTTCGTCGATGTGCCGGGCCATGAGGAGATACGTGGCGTAGTGGTTGCCTTCGCTTTCAACGAGGCTGGCGTAGAAATCGGCCAGCGCCGGGTCGAGGTCGCGGACGCCGGTGGCGAGGATTTGGAATTTCTCGCAGCTCCGGCCCTCGATGAGCGCGAGGACGGTGAGGTGGTCGATGACCTGCTCGGCGCGGCCTTTGCGCACGGCCTGCATCAGGCCACGGATCCACGGGCTGCGCTGCGGATTGGTGAACGGAATGCCGCGCTCGCGGAGCAGGCCGAGCACGAGGTCGAAGTGCTGGAGTTCCTCGATGGCGATGGCGTTCAGTTCGCGCAGACGGTGGTGCAGCTCGGAGTACTTTTCGAGGTTGAGCGCAGAGGTCGCGGCTTTGCGTTCGAGGTGCGCGTGATCCACGAGCACGGCCGCGAGGTTGGCGCGGATTTTCGGCAGCCAGTCGTCCGGGAGTTTGGCGCGCCAGAGGAGCATGGAAAAACCGCGCGCCTACTTCGGCGCGTACCAGCGGGCGATCTTGAATTTGCCGCGCATCTTCGTCTGGTCTTCGCCGTCGATTTTGAGCGAGTCCACGTCGAGCGCGATGAACTGCTCGGGCGCCTGCAACTCGCCGAGGAAGGCGAG
Source organism: Chthoniobacter sp. (assembly GCA_025351065.1). Classification (GTDB taxonomy): domain Bacteria; phylum Verrucomicrobiota; class Verrucomicrobiia; order Chthoniobacterales; family Chthoniobacteraceae; genus Chthoniobacter. Next base: position 4,164 of record JANXWQ010000617.1, read on the forward strand.
CAGCGCGGGCCACTCGCTTTTGGTTTCGATCTCGACCCCGACGGCGACGTACGGCAGCTCCGGCTTGCGCACGACCTGGCGAATGACCGGACTTTCGATCTGCACGACGTGCTTCTTCGCCAGCTCTTTGACCTGCGCGAGCAGCTCGCCGCCGGCGCGTTCGTCATTGGCGAGCTTCGGCTGCTTCTCGCGCAGCCACGCCTCGCGCTGCTCGTAGAGCGCCTTCTCGGCGCTGAGCTCCTGCACTTTCTTGAGCACGCGCGTTTTGGTCGCGAGGTCGGCATTGAGCCGCGCTTTGCTTTTCAAAAAATAGCCGGTGGTGAAAAACGTAACGATGAGAAACGCGACGCCGCCGACGAGGATCGACAGGGTTTTTTCGCGGGTGGAAAGCTGGCCGCTCATAGCTTGCCAAAGATGGTGAAGTGCGCGTGCTCGTTCGGGAGGAGCTTCGGCGGCTGGGCGTCGATGGCGAAGGCGCTCAGCTCCTTCTCGTCCTTAAGCTTGGTGAGAAAGTCGATGGCGAGATTTGCGGACGGCGCTTCGCCTTCGATGCGCCACTGCTTCGGCTGGAGGACAAAATCGGTGATATGGATTTCTTCCGTGGGCCGGTTTTTGTTGATCTGGAAAAGCAGTTCGCGGGCGTAGCGGCTCGGGTCGATGGCCGGCGCGAGCGCCTGCGAGCGAGCCTCCTGGGCGATGACGTATTTTTCCACCGGGGCGGCGGCAAGGTATTGCGCGTCGATCTTGCGGGCCTGCGCTTTCAGCCAGGCGAGGTAGGCAAAGGCGGCGATGATCGCGAGCACGTACACCACGCCGGCGGCGATGAGGCGCTGCCGCCAGTGCGCGGCGCGGGCGCCGCGTTTTTCGTCGTCGCGCCAGGAGGGCGGCACGAGGTTGACGGCGGGCTCGGGCAGCGCGCCGCCAAAGGCCGCGGGCTCGACGGGCACTTGGAAAAATTCCTGAAACACCTCGGCGAGCGGCGCACATTCTTCCGCGAGGCAGACGCGGCTGAAGACCACGGGCGCGCCTTCCATTTCCGCGCCGAGGAGGAGCTGCGGCAGCTCGCTGCGGAGCGCGGCGGCATCGGTCGTGGGCAGCACCTGCGTCCACGCGAGGCGGCTGTTTTCGCAAATGGCGACGACGAGCTGGCCCTGCTCGGGATAAACCGCGAGCACCGTCTCGTCCGCCGGACACGCGGCGGCGATGTGCATGGGAAAGGGCGTGATTTTCTCCGGCAGCCGGTCGCGGTCGCGGAGCGGGCGGCAGAGCGTTTCGATCTGCGAATGCTGCGCGGCGGCGGAGACGAGCGTGGATTCATTTTCGCCGCTCGCGACGACCACGAAATCCGACGACACGCCCTCGATGGGAAACGGCAGCGTCTTTTCGAGCTGGAGCTGCACCATGCCGGCCAGCTCGGCGCGATCCGTGGCGGGCAGAGTCATGCGTTCCAGCAGCACGGCCTGGCAGGGCAGCGCGAGGTGCAGCCGCGTGCCCTCGGGCAGCGCCGCGGCGGCCTCGCCGTGCGTGGCGATTTTCTGCGCGCTGAGCCCGGCGCGGGTGAGCCGCCAGCCGTCGGCATCGGGGGTGAGAAGCGCGAGAGCCGCGCCGGATTTTTTCATTCTTTCCAGGAAAGGATTTGGGGATTCGCGCCCGCTTTTCGGGCTACGACTTCGAGTTGTCGATAGGCATTTCCCGAGCGCCCTTCGGCGATGATGTGCATGGTCGGATCCTTGATCGTGACGAGCCCGCCGAGTTCCTTGAACTGCGCGTCGCCCAGGCCAAGGAAGGTCTGCACGTCTTTCAGGCTCTTGAATTCCGGGTCGTCGATGGTGCCGTCGAGCCCGTCTTTCCCTTGACGAAATTTTACGAAAGCCGCGATGCGCGACTCGCCGAGCCCCGGCAGCAGCCGCAGGATTTCCACAGGCGCGGCGAGGAGATCAATGGGCCCCTGGCTGTCGATGGTGAGGTCGTCTTTCCACCCGGCCTGCGTGACGAGCGGCTCCGCGCCAGCCACGTCGGCGAGTTCGTCCACGCTCTGCAACTGGCGGTTCGCCGGATGGTAGTCGCCTTCGGCCTCCTGCCCGTTGAGGTGCTTGAGGTCGTCGCCGTCCACGTAGTCGAGCAGGCAGTCCACGAAAGTCTCGCGCTGCTGGAAATCGAGCCCGCGCAGTTCGAGCCATTGCTTGAGGATGACGAGCTTGCGCGGCTCCTCGCCCACGAGCAGCCAGTTGATATTGAGCCGCCCGCCCTCGCTGACGATGCGCACTTTGTAGCCGAGGTCGGGCGCGACTTCCTCATCGAGCGCGGGCGTTTTCAGCGAAACCAGCGGATGCAGCGCGAGCGCGAGGCCGGAGTGGGCCATCGCGCGCGCCTCCACGTCGCGGTTCGCCTCGCCGTGCAGCGCCACCTCGCTCTGGATGACCGCGACCCACGCGAAAATCGCGCCGGTCAGCAGGATGAGGGCCCACATGACGAGCAGCAGCGCGGAGCCGCGGGCGGTGGCAAAGGCGGTGCGTTTCATGGCTGCTGCATCTGCGCCGAGGGCACGGGCAGGACGGCTTCGACGGGCGCGTCGTCCGCGTTTTTCCACAGCTTCACGCGGACAAGCGTGGGCCGCGCGTTTTGGTCCGTCCAGCGGTCGAGCCAGGCGTTCAGGCGCGGGTCGAAGTAATGCACCTCCAGGGCCGCGAACGGGCGGATGAGCGTGACCCAGTTGTATTTATTCGCGCCGCTGCCGCGCTCGAAAAAACCCAGGTCGGTGCGGGCCTCGGCGGTGATGGGCTCGCGGCGCAGGCCGAGTTCGAGTTCGCGCGAAGTGCTCTCGACCGGCTGCACCGTCATGGTCACGCGGAACTCGCCCGGCGCGGCGGTGGTGAGCACGCCCGGCCCGGCGTGGGTGCGCCAGATGAGTTCGTCGCAGGCGAGGTCGTGCAGCTTGAGCGGGTTGCCGAGCAGCGCGGCGTTGCCATTGCCGCCGCGGGGCAGGTCGGCAAGCTGCGCCTGGAGAAAACGGACGACGGCTTGCACGGCGGCGCGCTCGTCTTGCAGCTCGGAGGTGTATTTCATCGCGTTGAGATTCGCGGTGACGAAACGGAACAGCGTGAACGTGAGCATCGCAATGATGACCGTGGCGATCATCACCTCCAGCAGCGTGAAGCCGCGCGCGGCGTTATTTCTGCCGCGGATAGACATAAAAAATCAGCTCCTTCGACTGCTCCTCGCCGCCGCTTTCCCACAGCACCGTTAGCGTCACCGCCGAGATGCCTTCGATCTTCTCCTCCTTCTCGTTTTTCTTTTTCACCGGCACGCTCACCGTCTTCATTTTCATGCCCGCGAACGTGCCTTTCAACTCCTCCGAAGACGAGGTCGGCCCGCCGCCCGCCGCGCCCAGCAGCACCGCGCCCGTCTCGATTTCCGCCCACCGGTTTTCCAGCGCCCGCCGCGCGAGCAAGTCCTCCTCCTGCCACCGCTGCGCCGCGATGCAGTGGCCCACACACCGCCCCAGCGTGATGACGCCGATGGCGAAAATCGCCACCGCCAGCATGGCCTCCAGCAGCATGACACCGCGCTTTTTTCCGCTGGAAAAAGCGCGCCTCATTTCACCTCCGAGTCGATGAAAGTGCCGTGCGTCGTCAGCGGATCGTAATGCACGCTCCAGCTCCCAGCCGCGCCCGCGAAAGTGACCACCGTCTCCTCGCACAGCCCGCTGCGCCAGAAAACCCATTCCATCGGCGGCTTCTTCATCAGCGCCGCCGGGCGCGCGAGGGTGAGGCTTTCGCCTTCAGCAAAAAGGAACCGCTCCGGCTCGGCCGCGGGATCGTCCGTGTCGCGCCGCTCGACGGGGAGCAGCGTGATGCCGTCGTCCGCCCACGCCATCGCGTAAGTGCGTCGCTCGGTCATGCTTTTCTCCCGCGCCGTGCGGACGAACGTGTCAAACGTGTCGAACGTCCGCTTCAGCTTTTGCTCGGCCAGCAGCGACACGATGCTCGGCACCGCGAGCGTGATCAGCAATAGGCTGATGAACAGCGCGATGCAGATTTCAAGGAGGGTGAAGCCGGCGCGGCGGGACATTGCGCGGAGAACCTAGCACCGCGCCGGGCGGAGAGGAAACGGGCATTTTGAAGAAGGCACGCGGGCGGCGGCTTGATGTTGAAAAAACCTGCCGTCCTGAGCGAAGGGGAGACTTTGCGCAGCATGACAGGGGCTTCATTCCGCCCGCTACGGTTGACCGCCCCATGCCACGCTGCTACTGACAGCCCCGTGAAACGCTCCACCCCGGCCCTTCTCCTCACCCTCGCCGCCGCCGCCCTCGCGCAAAACGTCCCGCCGGCCCCGCCCGTGCCTGCGCCTGCGCTGCCCGCGGTGAGCAACCCCGTGCCCCCACCCGTCCCGGTGCCTGTGCCCGCGCCGGTCGGCCCGGCACCCGTCCAGGCCGTGACTCCGGCGATCACTGGGGGCACGGTCCGGCTCCAGTTCACGGAACTCAAAGCCGTCCTCGATTTCTCCGAGCGCCTGACGAAAAAGCGGCTCGTTTATGACGCTCAGGCAACCGCCCAAGGGGTGCCAATCACCATCAACGTCGCCGGCGAAGTTCCGGTCGAGGAAGCCATCCACATCATCGAGATCAGCCTGATCCTCAACGGCATCACCCTCGTCCCCGTCGAGCACAGCGAAATCGTCAAAGTCGTCAGTCCGGCCAAGAGCCGCAGCGCCGCCATCCCGATCATCTCCGACGAAGCCGCGCTGCCCGACGGCGAGCACATCGTCACCTTCATCAAAAAGCTGGACTTTGCCGACCCGACAGAAATGCAGACCCTGCTGACCGGCTTGGTGCCCCCAGCTCAAGGGGGCTATACGAGCTACGTCGCGCTGCCGAAATCGCAGTCCATCATCATCACCGAAAACACCGCCAACATCCGCGGCATCCTGCGCATCATCCGCGAGGTGGATGTCCGTCCCGCCGAGGTCGTCAGCGAATTCATCGTCCTCGAACGCGCCGACGCCAAGGACGTGCTCGAAAAGCTGACCACGATTTTCCAAAAGGAACCCACCGGCGCGGGCGGCGCACCCGGCGGAGCGGCGCCGCGCAATGTGCAAGTCCCCCGCGCCGTCACGCTCACGCCCGAAGGCACCCCGCTGCCGCCCGGCACCACCGCTGCCGTCACCTCGCCAGACTCCATCGAGATTCGCGGCGGCTCGCTGTCCGAGGACTCCGTCATCATCGGCAAAATCAAGCTCACCGCCGACGTCCGCGGCAACCGCATCCACGTCATCACGCGGCCCGTGAACATGCCCTTCGTGCGCAAACTCATCCACGAGTTCGACGCCAGCGTGAAATTCGGCGAGCCCGTCTCGCGCCCGCTGAAATTCATCTCCGCGGGCGAGGTGCTGGATGTCGTGGTCAAAGCCATCAGCGAGCCGGGAACCAAGGAAGAAGGCGGCGCGGCGGGCGGTGCAACGCGGCCTGGCCAGACGAATACCGCTGGCCGCAGCGGTGGTGGCAGCCTGCTGGGCAATAACAACAGCAACAGCAACAGCGGCGGCTTCGGCGCGAACAACGGCGGCGGTGGTGGTGGTGGCGGCGGGGTGAGCGGCGGCTCGGAGCTGGACACCGAGCCCGTCGATACCGTCCCCGAGGCGCGCATCGTCGGCACGACGAAAATCATCGCCGACAAAAACGCCAACGCCATCATCGTCATCGGCAACGCCGACGTGCGGGTGAAAGTTTTCAAGCTGCTCGACCAGCTCGACCGGCGCATCCCGCAGGTCATGCTCCACGCCATCATCGGCGAGCTGAACATCAGCAATAAAGAGCAGTTCGGCGTCGATTACATCATCCGCAACGCCGGTCTCGGCGTCAGCCCCGTCACCGTTTCCTCCGGCACCACCGGCACCACCACGACCGGCACGGCCACAACGACGGGCACGACCACCGGCACCACCACGGGCACGACCACCACCGGCACCACCGCGAGCAGCCTCGCCGGATTTGGCTCCAGCAATGCCCCCGCGCTCAACCTCACCAACCTGCTCAACCAGGACACCGTCCACCAGATCGCCGCCGGTGGAGCCTCGGGGCTGAC
>JANXWQ010000052.1 GCA_025351065.1 Chthoniobacter sp.
TCTACCTGAAACGCTTCCGCGAGCACCACGAGCGCGTCCGCCAAATCATCCCGCCGGACCGGCTGCTCGTGATGGACATCACCGCGGGCGACGGCTGGGCAAAGCTCTGCCCGTTCCTCGGCCGCCCGGTCCCCGCCGAACCGTTTCCCTGCCGCAACGTCGCGGAGAAAACGTAAACATTTTCTCGCCCTCCGCCTTTCACCCATGCTCGCCGAACTCCGCGAAAGCCTCCGCATGGCGCTCGACGCCCTGGCCACGCACAAGCTGCGCTCCGCGCTCACGCTGCTCGGCGTGCTGGTGGGCGTGTTCTCGATCATCCTCGTGATGACGGCGATGCGGGCGATGCAGAATAACATCGAGAAGGAACTCGGCTCGCTCGGCAGCCGGACTTTTGTCATTCAGCGCATGCCCGGCGCGTACTTCGGCGGGCCGGAGGGCTTCATGAAATTTCTGCGGCGCAAAGACATCACCTACGCTCAGGCGATGGCTTTCAAAAAGAAGGCCGCATTTGCCCCGGCGGTCGGCTTGCAGGCGGATTTCTGGAATGGCGAGCTGACTTCGCGCTTCGACCGCACGCCGCCAAACGTCTCCGTCACCGGCGCGACGCCCGGCGTCTTCGCCACGGCCAACTGGACCGTGACCGAGGGCCGCGCGCTGCTCGACTCCGACGTGGAATCCGCGCGCGACATTTGCGTGCTCAGCGACGATGTGGCGAAGACGCTGTTCCCGCGCGGCTCGGCGGTCGGGCAGCGGGTGAAAGTGGAGGCGATCAGCTACACGGTCGTGGGCGTCTTCGAGCGCGCGGGCTCGGCGGAAGGCGCGCGCGGCTACGCCCTCATCCCGCTCACCACCGGCCTGAACCGCTACGGCCGCCGCCGCGAAATTGCCATCGCCGTGCAGGCGGAGTCGCCCGCCGCCATCGAGGACACCATGGAGCAGGCGCGCGGCGTCCTGCGCGCCATCCGCAAAGTGCCGCCCGGCGAGGAGGACGATTTCGACATGCTCTCCAGCGACTCGATGATCAAACAGTTCCAGACCATGACCTTTGCCGTGCGCACCGGCCTCTCGCTGGTCAGCGGCATCGCCCTCGTGGCCGCGGGCGTGGGCATCATGAACATCATGCTCGTCTCCGTGACCGAGCGCACCCGCGAGATCGGCGTGCGCCGAGCCATCGGCGCGAAGAAGCGCAACATCATGACGCAATTCATCATCGAGGCCATCGTGCTGTGCGAAATCGGCGGCGTGCTCGGCGTGGTGCTCGGCATGGCCGGGGCGAATGCGCTCGCCATCTATCTGCTCAAGCTGCCGCCGGCGTTTCCGGTTGATTGGGCGGTCATCGGCCTGGTCATCTGCTCGGTCATCGGCGTGCTCTTCGGCAGTTATCCGGCCTACAAAGCCGCGCACCTCGATCCCATCGAATCGCTGCGTTACGAGTGAGGAGGTCTGTAGGGGAAGCTGTCAGCTTCCCCTACAGACGCGCCGAAAACATTGGCCCGCCGCCAGCATCTGCGGAAAGGTTCCCGCCCATTGGACGCCCGCACTTCCTTCGCCACGCTGCTCCGCGGCCCCGAGCCGCCGCTCGCGCTCGCACCAATGCAGGACGTGACCGACCACGCTTTCTGGAAACTCATGGCCACGTACGGCGGCGCGGACCTTTACTGCACGGAGTATTTCCGCATTCACCCGGACTCCCGCCTCGATCCGCACATCCTCGCCTCCATCACCGACAATCCCACGGGCCGCCCCGTGCTCGCGCAGATGATGGGCAACGACATCGCCGGCCTCGTCCGGGCCGCGCGTGAGCTGCAGCAACTCCCCATCGCCGCCGTCGATCTGAACCTCGGCTGCCCTGTGCCCGTCGTGTATCGCAAATGCGCCGGCGGCGGCCTGCTCCGCGACCCGCAGCGCATCGACTCCATCCTCGGCGCCTTGCGCGACGCGGTGCAGATTCCCTTCACCGTCAAAACGCGCCTCGGCTTCGACGACTCGGCGGGGTTCGACGAGCTGCTCCCCATTTTCGCCAAACACTCGCTCGATCTCCTCACGGTCCACGGCCGCACCGTGAAGGAGATGTACCGCAGCGCCGTGCATTACGACTTCATCGCCCGCGCTGTCGCCGCCATGCCGTGCCCGGTTTTGGCAAATGGGAATGTCTGCTCCGCGACCAAGGCCGCCGAGGTGCTCACGCTCACCGGCGCATGCGGCCTGATGATCGGACGCGGTGCGATCCGCAACCCGTGGATCTTCCGCCAAATCCGCGAGCACCGCCGCGGCGGGCCGGTCTTCCAGCCGCGCGGCCGCGATGTGCTGGCCTACATCCACGCGCTCTACGAAGCCGTCTGCACGCCCGGCATCCCCGAAGTCTCGCAGGTGCAGATGATGAAAAAATATCTCAACTTCATCGGCCTCGGCGTCG
>JANXWQ010000067.1 GCA_025351065.1 Chthoniobacter sp.
CGTGGAGCGCACCGGTTGCGACCGCGCCAATTGCGCTCACGAGAATCGAAAAACCTCGGAGCGAACCCGGAATTCCGAGATGACGGTGCAGGGGCTTCAGCGCCGGATGCTGAGGGCGCACCTGCGGAGGGTGGGGCCTGCTCATGTGGGGGCGATCGGTAATTTTCATAACGGGTAGGGCGCATGTTTTCGCATGCTCTCTTTGGTGTAACGGTTGAGAGGCTTGGCGTTACAATAAAAGTGCATGCCCACCATTCCCTCCAATCCTGAAGGCGAGGCCTCTGATGAGGCGCTTATCGACGGCGCGCAACGGGGTGAAGAATCTGCCTTCGCTCAGCTTGTGCGGCGACATCTGCCTGCGGTGAGCGCGTTTATCGGGATGAAGCTGCCGGTGGCGCATCTGGCGGACGAGCTGACCCACGAGACGTTCGTCTTCGCTTTCCGGAACCTCGCCGGCTTTGAGTTGCAAACTTCGTTTCGGGCGTGGCTGCGCGCCATTGGCCACAATCTTGTCCGGCGCGAGTTGCTGCGCTTTGCGCGCGAGCAGCAGAATCTCTCGCGGCTGGAGCAGGCGCAGTGGGCCGATCTCGCGCAGGCTGCCGAACGGTCAGGCGATCGGGACGAGGCTTTATTCCTGGAAGAATGTCTCGGGCGGCTGCCGGAGGCTATGCAGCGGCTGGTGCAGGATCGCTATCATACGGGACATTCCAATGAAGAAATCGCCGCCGCGTGGCAGCGCACTTCCGAGTGGGTGCGCGTGACCCTGCTGCCCGTGCGGCGGCAGCTCCGCGAGTGCATCGGTCAGAAGATGGAGGCCGCTCATGGTCGCTGACGAACAACTGGCGGCGTATCTTGCGGGCGAAATGTCGGCCGGCGACCGCGCAGATTTCGAGGCGAAGATCCTCGCGGACGAGGCAGCGAGGCGCGAGCTGCTCGCGCAGCGCAAAGTCTCTGCCGGGTTGCGCGCATTGCTCGGCGGAGATCACGAGCGGCTCACCCAGGCGATTCTGACGACGACGCGTGGAATGTCGGGTGAGGCCATCGCGAAGCGCGTGGTGGCGCACCGGCCCGTCGTGCTCGCACGACCCGCGCATCGGCAACCACAATTCCAACGTCGTGAAGTGGCGCGGCGCTCGTGGTGGATTCCGCTCACCGCGGCGGCGGCGGTGGCGATTGCGGCGATTGTTTCGTGGAAAGGTCTGCTGCCGCGCAAAGTGGAGCGGCCCGTGAATATTGCGGTGCTGACGCGCGCCGCCGATGCGGTGTGGGCTGACGCGGCATCCGCGCCGCCGCCGGGCCGCGTGCTGCGGGCGGGCTGGCTGCGGCTGAGGTCGGGGGCGGTGGAGGTCGAGTTTTCGCGCGGCGCTCGCACGGTGGTCGAGGGGCCGGCGGAGTTTCAACTCGTGTCTGAGAACGAGGGAAATTTGCGCTTCGGCAAGCTGTGGGCGCGTGTTCCGCCATCGGCGCATGGGTTCCGGGTGAGCGCACCGGGGTTCACCGCAGTGGACCTTGGCACGGAGTTTGGTTGCAAGGTTCCGCAGGACGGGCCGGCGGAAGTGCATGTCTTCGATGGAGCGGTCGAAGTGCGCGACGCGGCGGCGAAGACGCGGCAGATGCGCGCGAATGATGGCGTGGAGTTCAGCGGTGCCGCGGCTCGCGAAATCCCCGCGCAACGCAGCGCGTTTCTCGGGGCGGATCAGTTGCCGCAACACACCACGTTTCTGCGCGGGAGCCGCACCGAGCAGGACATCGGCAATCCCGGAAAACGCGGTGCAAGCTCCGTCGATTCGCGCACTGGCGTCTGGACAGTGGCCGGCGGAGGCGCGGACATCAACGGCGCGTCCGACCAGTTTCACTTCGTGTCGCAGGATTTTTCGACGGACGGAACGATCGTCACGAAAGTGACCGCTGTGGAAAAGACAGACGAATATTCCAAAGCGGGACTGATGATCCGAGGCTCGATGAACGCCGACGCGCCGTATGCGTTCGTCTTTTTTGGCCCATCCACCGTGGGCTTCGAGTTTCGCACCACGGCTGGCAGCAACGCCTCGCACGCGCCGTGGTCGCAGACTCCCTATGTCGGCATCGCGACTGCGCCAATGTGGGTGAAACTCGTGCGCCGAGGCGGTGTGTTCGCCGCCTACTACGGCAAAGACGGCGTGACGTGGACGCAGCTCGGCGCTCCAGCGACGATCGTGATGTCCGCCGCCGCGCGCGCAGGTCTCGCGGTCACTGCGCACAACGACGCTGCGCTCAATCGCAGCACTTTTGAAAATGTTACCGCTACCGCTCAGCCATAGCCGCCGCGCCGCGATGATGCTTCGTCTTGTGGCGATGCTGCTCGCGTGCGTCGCCACCGCATACGCGCAGGGGCTGCCGGCGGGCTGGACTTCGCAGAGCATCGGTTCGCCGGGGTCGGGTGGAAATGCGGCGGCGAGTGGCGGGACGTGGACGGTCAGCGGCGGCGGGGCGGACATTTGGGGCGCGTCGGATCAGTTTCAGTTCACAAGCCGGACGCTGCGTGGCGATGGGTCGGTGGTCGCGCGGGTGGCGTCGGTGGGCAACACGAACGGTTGGGCGAAGTCGGGCGTGATGGTGCGCGGCGATGCGGGGGCCGGGGCGGCTTATGCGGATGTCGTCGTCACGCCGTCGAACAGCATCGTGTTTCAATGGCGCACCAGCGCGGGAGCGAGCGCGCAGACCGTCTCGGCGGGCGGCATCGTCGCGGCTCCGGCGTGGGTGCGGGTCACGCGCAGCGGGAATTCGCTGAGCGGGAGTTTTTCGTATGACGGCGTGAACTGGGTGCAGGTCGGCCAACGGCAGGCGGTCGCGCTCGGCGCGAGCGCGCTGGCGGGGCTGGCGGTGAGTGCGGGCAACAACGCGGCGCTTTCGACTTCGACGTTCACGAATGTCGGCGTGGTGCCGGCGGGCTGGGCGGATGCGGACATCGGTGCGCCGTCGGCGGCGGGCTCGGCGGTGTTCGACGGCGCAGCGCTGACGGTCGCAGGGAGCGGCGAGATTTATAACACGTCGGACCAGTTCCATTTCGTGAGCCAGAGCTTCGTCGGCGATGTGGCGGTGGTGGCGAAAGTGAACAGCCTCGCGGGCGGCGCGGCCTACGCGAAAGCGGGCGTGATGATTCGCGACGGCCCGGCGGTGAACGCGGGCTATGCGTTCAGCTTTCTCACGCCGAGCACGGGCGCGGGGGGACAGGGCGCGAATTTCGAGTTTCGCAACGGCGCGGGCAGCGCGGCGCAATCGGCGGCGAGCACGGGCGGCGTGTCCGCGCCGGGCTGGGTGAAGCTCGTGCGGCGCGGCGGCACGTTCACGGCGTTTCGCTCGGCGGATGGCGTCGCGTGGACGCAGAACGGCCCGGCGGTGAGCATCGCGATGGGCGCGACGGTGCAGGTCGGCGTCGCCGTTTCCGGCGGCGGCGCGGCGCTGAACACGGCGGCGTTGAGCAACGTGAGCGTGCTGCCGGCAGACTGGTCGGACGCGGACATCGGAGCGCCCGCGCTCGCCGGCTCCGCGCGCTTCGACGGGCTGGCGTGGAGCGTGAGCGGCGGCGGTGCGGATGTGTGGGGCACGTCGGACCAATTCCATTTCGCGCAGCAGACTTTCTCCGGCGACGTGACGCTCATCGCGAAGGCGCGCAGCCTCTCGAACACGGGCAGCTTCGCGAAAGCCGGGCTGATGATTCGCGACGGCACCGGCGCGGACGCGAGCTACGCGTTCGCCTTTCTCACGCCGGACAATCCGCAGCCATTTGCCGGTGCGATTTTCGAGAGCCGCAGCGGCGCGGGCACTGCGGCGCAAAGCAACGGCTCCGCACCGGGCGCGCTCGCACCGCGCTGGCTGAAGCTGGTGCGCGTGGGTAATGTCTTCACCGCGTATCAGTCGCCCGATGGCGCGAGCTGGACGCAATTTGGCAGCACCACCATCGGCATGAATGCGACGGTACAGGTCGGCCTCGCGGTGGATGCGAACGACAACGCCGCGCTGAATTCGGCGGTGTTCAACGATGTTTTTGTCGGCACGAATTTTCGCGACCCGTTCCTGCGCACGAGCGGTTTGAATTTCAAAAATGGCCGCGGCGCGGGCGACACTGTCCGGCTGCGCGGCACGAATCTCGGTGGCTGGATGCTGCACGAAAATTGGATCAACGGCATGGACAGCTCGGGGCTGCCCGACGACGTCACCTTGCGCAACACGCTCGAAAGCCGCTTCGGTGTGGCGACCGCAAACCGTCTCGTCGCGGCCTTCGAGGACAACTGGATCACCGAGCTGGACCTCGACAATTTCCGCGCGCTCGGCCTGAACGTGCTGCGCGTGCCGTTCAGCTACCGCAATGTGATGGACGCGAGTTTCAACTGGCGCAGCGATGCTTTCACGCAGCTCGATTGGATCGTGGATGAGGCGTGGAAGCGCGGCATCCGTGTCATCCTCGACCTGCACGGTGCGCCCGGCGGCGCGAGTCCTTACCAAAGCTCCGGCATCGTGAATGGCGGCGCGCTTTGGACGGATGTGAATTTGCAAAACGTCGCGGTGAACATCTGGACGCGCGTCGCGCAGCACTTCGCGGGGCACCCCGGAGTCGCCGCCTACGACCTCATCAACGAGCCGGTGCCGCCGAGCTACAATGCGGTCTGGTCGCTCTACGATCGCATGTATGACGCGATCCGCGCGGTGGATGCGGAGCATGTCGTGATGATGGAAGGCGCGGGCGGTGCGGGCGTCGGCAATTCGTATTGGAGCGTGGACACGCTGCCCGATCCGGCGGCATGGGGCTGGACGAATGTCGCCTACCAGTCGCACGCCTACGCGCTCGACGGCGGCACCGGCGCGGAGGGTACGGCGCAGTGGCAGGTCACGCAGCTCGGGATGCGCGGCGTGCCGCTGCTCGTCGGCGAATTCAATCTCGGCGACCGCGACGATTTCGGCGTGCAGTTGTGGGATGACCACGGGCTCAACTGGACCTCGTGGACGCTCAAGGTGCGGCTCGGGATGGATAGCAACTGGGGCATCTACGAAGTGACGCAATGGCCGTGGAGTCCGAATCTCCAGACCGATTCCGCAAGCACGATTCTCTCGGCGTTTGCGACCGTCACGACCGCCGGGCATTTCGGCCTCAACACCGCGCTGCGCACCGTCTTCGGCTCGCCGCTGCTCGCGAATGACAGCTACACGACGACACCCGGCCAGCCGCTCTACGTCGCGCCCGCGCAAGGCGTGCTCGCGAACGACACGATCCCAAACGCCGGCCAGACGGGTATCGCCACGCACGCCTATCAGGTCGATGCGCCCGCCCACGGCACGCTCACGCTCTACGACGACGGCTCGTTTTACTACGCGCCCGCCGCCGGGTTCGCGGGCACGGACACGTTCCGCTATTTCGTTTGGGACAGTCACAACGACTCCGCAAACATCGCGACCGTCTCGATTGGCGTGCGCCCCGCGCCGCTGCCCGCAGGCTGGGCTGCATCCGACATTGGTGCAGCGCGCACCGGCTGGAGCAGCTTCGACGGCGCGAGCGGCACATGGACGTTCGCCGCAAGTGGCGCGGACATTTGGAATACGAGCGATGAGTTCCATTTCGCCTCGCAAAACGTAGTTGGCGACGGCGCAGTCCTCGCTCGCGTGGCAAGCGTGGAAAACACCGACCCTTGGGCCAAGGCCGGCGCGATGTTCCGCGACTCGACCGCCGCCGGCGCGCCATTCGCGGCCATGTGCGTGACTCCGTCGAACGGCATCCTTTTTCTCTACCGCACGGCCCAAGGCGCGACCGCCGGCAGCAGCGCCGCGGCGAGCGGCACCGCACCGCGCTGGGTTAAAGTCGCGCGGACCGGCAATTCGTTTAGCGGCTACTACAGCAGCGATGGCGCGACGTGGGTGCAGCTCGGCTCCGCACAGACCATCGCCATGTCCGGCACCGCGCGCGCGGGACTCGCGCTCACCGCGCACAACACCGCCATGCTGAACACGAGCACCTTCACCGACGTCGCGTTGCTTTCCGGCATTGCCGGGTGGAAGGACGCCTGGTTCACATCCGCGCAACGCGCCAATTCCGCCATCAGCGGCCCACTGGCCGACGCGAACGGCGATGGCATCAAAAACCTCCTCGCCTACTCCGCCGGCCTCAGCCCGTGGACGCAGGCCGGCGCAGCCAACGGCGCCATCCCGATCGCCACGAACATCGGCGGCTATCTCGCGCTCACTTTCACGCGGCTGAAAAACGCGCCCGATGTCTCTCAAGTCGTCGAAGTCTCCGGCGACCTTGCGGCTTGGAAAGCCGGCACGGCCTTCACGACGCAAATATCCATCGTCTCACTCGACGCCTCGCGCGAGCAAGTGACCATCCGCGACAATACCCCGATGTCCGCGGCCTTGCGGCGCGTGATCCGGCTGCGAGTGTCCACGCCGTAACGCCCTCCCCACATCCTCCGCATCATTGTTGCGGCCTGCATCGTCGGAGCCGGTCTCGCCGCGCCGTCCCGTTCGCACGCGCAGAGTCTGCCCGCGGGCTGGACGGCACAGGACATCGGCTCGCCGGGCAGCGCGGGGAGCACGACCGTGAGTAGCGGAACGTGGACGGTGAAAGGCGGGGGCGCGGATGTGTACGGGACGAGCGATCAGTTTCATTTCGCGGCGCAGGATTTTTTTCGTCGGACGGGAGCATCGTGGCGCGGGTGACTGCGGTGCAAAACACGGGCACGTATGCCAAGGCGGGCGTGATGTTGCGCGCGACGAACGCGGCGAACGCGGGCTATGCGTTTGTTTTTGTGACGCCGACGAGCGCGGGCTTCGAGTGTCGCAATGGGGCGGGCGCGTCGTCGTTCGGCGCGGGATCGAGCGCGGGCGCGTCGCCGCGGTGGGTGAAGATCGCGCGCACGGGAAATTCGGTCGCGGGTTTCGTCAGCGCGGACGGAGTGAACTGGGCGCAGCTCGGCTCCGCGCAAACGCTCACGTTTTCTTCCAGCGCAAAGGCCGGCCTCGCCGTCACCGCGCACAACGCCGCCGCGCTCAACAGCAGCATTTTCACGGACGTCTCGCTCTCACCGCTGGACGCGTTTTCCGCGTGGCAATATCAAAACCTCACCGCCGC